>NZ_JBQENT010000047.1:0-44350 GCF_052044855.1 Metabacillus sp. 22489 | reverse complement strand
GATGGTGGACGCATCCAGCAATGGGCTATGGTCATGAATCAACTATTAGTTCATGACCACCTAAAGGAACGTGTGAAGAAATATCTAGAATAACTTACACACTTTTCTTGACAAGCCCTAAAACTTATTCATGCAATAGAATAAATCAGGACATACCTTTTTAGCGATTTTGTATGTCCTTTTTATATCATTTTTTCTAAATAGAATAAAAAACTAGCTGCTCTAAAGTCAATTAACATTCATGTACCATTTATACTGTCAGTAAATAGTGAGCTGACTAGTGAATTAACGATGCTCTTAAATTACTAGCTCCATTTTCCAAGTATCCCTTTAAACATGTTAACATATATACCCATCCCTCTTTTTGTCCAAGCATTTTGTTCACTATTTCAGGGTCATCTGCTTTTAAGCCAGTTTCGTTTATTTCGATGATCGTAGTCGATTGTTCCAATTCTTTTAATGTAATGGTAACAACCGTTTCTTCACCATGCTCTGCTCCCCAAGAGAATACAATTTTTTTGCCTTCCTCGATTTCTAATACGTTGATTGCACCTTCTGCTTCGTATTCATCATATTTCAAAATGATTGTCTTACCTTGCTCCCATCTTTCAGAACTCGATGAAAACCAAAAATGTCCGATTTTATTCGGATCTACTATAGCATTGAACACATCATTTGCAGATTTTTGTATTTTAAATTTTGTTATTACTTGAGTATTCATTTTTCAACTCGCTCCTTGCTCTTACTAGGCGTAAATGTTTTTTTATTTCAATTAAATTCAAATCTGTTATTGTGCCTTGATGGAAATATAGCTGCCACCTTTCATCTTTCAGTTTCCAAATAGAACTGAGAGGGTGACTTTATTTAGCTTTTCATGATTTTTACATAACCTCTATTTGAAAATGCCTTTCCTCTAACGCCTTTAGATGTTCTTTTAAATTATCTTCTATATTATCTCCTCTTGCAAATACTATTTAACCATTACGTTTCTACCTTATCTTATATACTCAATCAACCAACAATCTTGATAAACCCCTTCGTGTAGCTCATGCTTTGGGAGAAATTTCACCTTTTTAAATCCACATTTTTCATAGCATTTTAACGCCCTCTTGTTCCACCCTTGAGGATCCATCACTACTCGGCTTGCTTTTTCATGCTCTAATAAGTACGTAACCATTGACGTTACAAGTAATGTACCAATTCCTTTATTCCAATACGCCACTTCCCCAATAAATTGGTCTATGCCGTAAACATTTTCGTTTAAATAACCATACTCCACTTTTGCCTCGGCATCTAATTCATAAAATTGGATATATCCTATCTCTTTACCTTCAAACACAATAATGCATTTTATCGTTTCATCTTCAGGATCATAAAAAACGTTACGCACCTTTTCTAAATGAAACGGATTGTCCCTACCTTCATAATACTTAAGAACTTCAGGGTCAGAAAGCCATTTTGCTAACAAGAATTGATCTTCTTCTTCTAACAGACGCACTAATAATTTGCCATTTTGAAATAACATATTATCCTCACAATCGATTTAATAGAGTAAGATAAGATTCGTTTTTATGAAAGAATTTCTCCTATATTTCCCCCTCAAAAACCTTAAGAATATGACAACCTTTCATCATCATACGCTTTATAAAATGATAAAGGTGTGTGAACTATTATGATATGGAACCAAAATAAAATCTTATTTTATACAATTAAAGGCTCGTCGATTAAACAGTTCTTTATTATCGATCTTGTTGTTGGAACTGGTATTTACTATGGAGTAGAAACATTCTCTTCAAATGTAGTCATAGCCATAATAGGCTGTGTGATTGGAACTGAAGGCATCAAAAGAATACCAAAGTTAATAAAATCAATTGAGTGAATTATGATGAACATATTTACTTAATTAACTTAAAAGTTAATTCAACAAAAATGCGTAAACTCCTTTGGAATTCACGCACCCTTATATTAAGAGAGTACTTTTTTAAAAGAAAATTTTGCTAATTGTTCACCCTATGATGGTAATTTTGTCTCAACAAAGCACGCTTTTTTATAAACATTTTTTGATAAGATAAAATCGACTCCCATTTTACTATTTTATATATGTATCCAAAACCGTTTCACTACATTGCCATCCTCTTCAATAAAGTCCTTATCTTGAACCCCACCGTTTTTTAAGATTACTTTTTCTGAGCCTTTATTCGTTTCATCACAAACAACAAGTACCTTTTGAATGCCAAGCTCTCGTGCTTTTTCTAATGATAAGGAAAGTAGTTTAGTTGCATATCCCTTTCCCCTTTCACTAGGGCGGATTCCATATCCAATATGCCCTCCGCAGTTGAATAGCCTCTCATTTAATTGATGGCGAATATTAACGGCCCCAATCACCTTTTTCCCTTTATCTACTAACCAATAAGTAGAGTCTGGCACCCAATTTCCCGGGAGATTTTTTCCCTCCTCGGAATCCTTTAATGATTGAATCATTTCTCGAAAATTTGTTGCGTCTTTACTTATTACCCAAGGTACCATTACCTCGCCACTTTCCTTCCATTCATTATAAAAAGATAGATATTCAGATTCATATTCCATTGAAGGCTTAGTTAAAAATATTTGCTTCAAAAAATCACCTTCTAACATATTTTTCTAATTAGTATTCGGTTTACGGACTAAAAACTCCTTTTTATTTTCGCGATTCCTTGATTTTTCAAAAGTAAAAAAAGCGTTTCTGAATATTCATCCAGAAACGCTCTAATAATAGCGAAATCATAATGGGGTTGGAGGATTAAGCATTTCATCAAAATTCATTTCAAGTAGCTGCCCAGCATGGACCAAGCCTGAACCAAATCCATACATTAAAACTTTGTCTCCGTTTTTAACTTTCCCCTCGCGAATTCCAAGGTCAAGCGCTAAAGGAATCGTTGCAGCTGAGGTGTTTCCATAATTGATCAAGCTATAAAGTGTTTTCTCCATAGGATAATTCAATTTTTCACAAATTGGCTCGATCAACCGTAAGTTTGCGCTATGAGGTATAAACCAATCCACTTCGTCCAAGCTCATATGTGCCTTATCTAAAATATGTCTAATGTTATTAGGAACGTTTCGGACAACCCAGCGAAAAACTTCTCTACCATTTTGCACAAGATATTGCGTATCAACTAATTCAATATTATTTACCTGCTTTGCTAGGCCTGTGCGATATACGTGTTGCGCTCCACTCCCATCACTTCCCATATGAAACCCAATGAAACGATTTGAGCGTTCGTCCCTTTCAACTAATACAGCACCTGCACCATCGCCAAATAAAACACATGTACTTCGATCGGTATAGTCAGTAATTTTTGAAAGTGTTTCTGCCCCGACAACAAGGACCTTTTTATGAAGACCTGAGGCAATATAGCTATTTGCTGTATGCAATGCATAAACAAAACCTGCACATGCTGCACTTACATCAATGGCACCTGTTCCCGGTATATTTAATCTGTTTTGGATGATGCTCGAAACAGATGGAAACGGGAAATCGGGCGTGCTAGTTGCCACGATAATCATATCGACATCATCAACTTTTTTATTATATCGTTTCATTAAATCCTCTACGGCAAATACACATAAATCACTTGTAAATTCGTTAGGGCCGGCAATTCTGCGCTCTTCAATTCCTGTTCTTTGAATAATCCAATCATTACTTGTTTCGACGATTTGCTCAAGATCAAAATTTGTTAACCTTTTTTCAGGCACATAAGTCCCAATTGCTGTCATTCTTGCACCAAACATTTTCTCCACCTACTTTTTTTAAAGGTTAGTACTAGTATCTGGTACTAATTATAACATAAAATATTTAATTTCCAATGGTTACCTTTTCCCAGTGATTAAATTCCCCTACTATTATGGAAAAAAGACTGTTTTCTCATTCGTTACTAATGTAAAATTACTGCCCTAAAAAAGCGCAAAAAAAAGCACAGTCCCAAGGTCTTTAAGGATTGCACTAAATATCACCCATAAAATCTATAAATTATTTCTTTGCAACGATCGTATCAACAAAAGGTTCAACAGAGGAAATTGATACATCCTGATAATAATATTTTACAATGTCTTCGTACTTCTTTCCTTCCTTTGCCATTCCATTTGCTCCATATTGGCTCATGCCAACACCATGACCATAGCCTTTCGTTGTAAAGATTAGGTTTTCACCACTTTGTTCTACCTCAAAATCATTTGAAGGAAGGTCAAGTTTTTCTCTTATATCTTTCCCTCGGAATTCTTTATCACCTAATTTGATTGTAGCTACTCGATTGCTTTCTGTAAGTTTTTTCTCTCCAATCATGTCTGTTTGTCTATTCAATTGAATCCCAAGTGCCTTTTCTACTTCTGAAATCGTTATAACTACTTGGTCATTAAATTTTGGGGATTCTTTATCCCAAGGACTTGCAACACTTCGTAAATAAGGATAGCTATTTTCCCAATAATCCTCTGAGTTTTCTGTATAGCCATTGCTTGTTGAATGAAAGGAAGGATCAATTGGTTTCCCTTCATATGTTAAGATTTGACCTTGTGTTGCATGAACCGCTTCCTGAATTTTAGTAATATTTGATTGATAATTTTCTCCCCACTGCTTGGCTAATTCAGCTTTATTTTTATAAACTTGATAGTTTTCGGGATTATCGGAAATGTCAGCATCGACAGGAAGTTCTTTATCTTTAGATTTTTCACTCACAAGCATTTTATTAACTAAAAATGTTCTTGCTGCCAACGCTTGAGCCTTTAATGCCTCTAATTCAAATGTAGCTGGCATTTCAGATGCAACAACACCTACAACATATGCCTCAAACGGTACATTTTCGATTTTCTTTAAACTTGTCCTATACACTGAAACCTCAACTGCTTGATTTGCTGCTTGATTTGCTGCTTCATCTGCCATTACATTGTTCTTATCAATTTTTAAATCTATTTCCTCATTACCTTTAATCTCTGAAAACGAGACTACTAGTATTGACGGGATTAAGAGAACTATAATAAAAGCTGAAAAGAAGATCCATAATAATGGACTGATTTTAATCATTTTGCCCTCCAAGTAAATTTTCTTATTATATAGGCTATGTACTACCGCCTTGTTATATCACCTTATTCTTCCAATATATAGGAGGTTTTTACTTCTTTTTTTATGAGAAACTGTAACTTTTTTCATTTTTAATCGATTAATAACTGAACAGCTAAACAAAAGGGGGGATACCATTGTCAAACTCCAATAAATTAGTTGAGATAATTGAGGAGGTATATGAACGGTATTATGGGGATGTGTATAAATTTTTAATCTGTTATACAGGCAACAGAAACGATGCAGAGGATTTAACCCAGGAAGTTTTTATGAGAGTCATAAAGTCTTTCTCTACTTTCAATAATGGAAGTAACCTAAAAAGAAAATCATTATCGCATTTATATCCGAATTACTGACTAAAACAATTGATCAATGCCCTGAAATTGTTCAAAAAAGAAGAACAAGTAGTATTCCCGTCACAGTGACTATTTGTTCTTCCTTCATCAATCATAAAGGTACTCACTCTTGGAGAAAGTCTTTTACAGCCGTTAAAAATGCAGGTAAATTATCATCATGTACAAAATGTCCAGCATCTTCTATTGTCACTAATTTGCAATTTGGGATAAGCTCAGAAGCCTCCTGCAATTTATTTTGTGGGATATGACTTGACTGACCACCGATAATTAGAGTTGGTATACTAATGTCTGGAAGCTGTTCCCACCATTTTGGGTTAGGGTTATTAAGCTGCTGGATGATTGACTGAATGACAAGCCAATCGAATGGTACTGGCTCAGACGGTTTCGGTGGAACTTCCAACTGCTCACCGGTAAAAGGTGGGGGAGTGTCCACAACAATCAACCTTTCTACCCTTGATGGATATGCTTCGGCGAAAAGATAGGAGACAGTTCCTCCCATCGAATGACCAATTAGTGTAAACCGCTCCAAATTCAGATCATTTGCAAAATCTAGCAAATCTTTACACATTAATTCAAATGTGTAAGCATTCGTTCTTGCACTTCCACCATGTCCTCGTTGGTCTATAGCATAAATATGGTAATCCTCATCTAAAACAGCAGCAACATTATCCCAAGACTCCCCACTCATTCCTAATGCGTGAAGTGCTATAAGAGGTGGTGCAGTAGGCTCTCCGCTTTCATGATATTGCAATGTAAGTCCATTCACATCTATTTGTTTTTTGCGTGTTTCCATCTCCGATCATCCCCTTTGTTTAAGAGCTCTTCATATACTTTTTAGTTAAGCAAACAATCCTACTTTTCTAGTTATCGTTTTCTGCATACTCACCTAGTTACAAAACTCATTTATGATTTGCTTCTTTAACTCTTCAATCGGAAACTTCTGTGGATAAGTGGAAATCATATACATAATTCCTTGGAGTACAGATGAAAAATATAATGAGCGTTGTCTCGGATTATCAACTCCTTTCCTTTCAAATATTTCGCATTGTAATTCAAATAATCTTGCATTTTCCTCAATCAGTAGTTTGCTATATTTTATAAGCTCTTCATCGGCCGCTGGCTGTGTTTGCAAATGAAGATAGAACCGGTGTACCTCAGGATTTTGCTGGATATTATCGATTGCTCCGTTAATAATATGTTCAAGCTGTTTGCTAGGTGTATCGATAGACTTTGCTCCTTCCATTACTTCAACAACTTCGTTAATTCTTTCATTAACCATCTCAGATAGTAACTCTTCCTTACCACTGTAATAGTTGTAGAGTAATCCTTTTGAAATACCTGCTTGCTTTGCTATATCGTTAATCGATGTTGCATAATATCCTCTATTAATAAACAATTGCATAGCTGCAATACGAATTTTCTCTATAGAGAGTTGACGAATACGTTCATTTTCTTCGGTAGTACGTGGCATGATAAGTTCAATCCTCCGTAATGCTATATTACTGCTTGAATTTTAATGAAATTTTGAGCTTGTATTTGCTCCAAATAAATCTCGATTATGTATAGGAAAAGCAATTCTTTTCCTAACAGTATCAGCTTCATAATATTTACCATTTCATTTTATTATTGAATGAACGTTTAGTCAATTAAAAATAAATATAAAAAGAAAAAGGCATCCCTGTTCATTACAGAAACACCTCATTTGCACATACACTAAAAATATAATCAAATAGCATGATTACGTTTTTTATTCTTTTTGTCTCCTTGCTCCTCATCGACAGCTAAAACTTCTCGTTCCTCATGAAATTCGACTTCCGATTGTCCTGTTATTTCATCAAATGGAGTATAGATAAGCTCTACACTATTCTTCTTAACAAATACTTTGTAAAATCCAATTCCAACTAATAGTACTATAGCGGCTGGAAAACCTACGACCATTAAATCAATCGGGCTCATTTTATTTCCCCTTTATTCGCCTCTTATTAACAATCTATTGAAACATCTTTTCGATATGATGAAGTTCTACCTTATCTTCTTCCTTTCGAGCATCGATATACTCATTTTCATTCGTTATTTTTATTTCTCCTTTTTTCAAGAATGCCAACAACTGCTTAGCTTCTTTGATAATTTTATCTTTACTGCTATTTAGCATTTCTCTTTTACGCTCAAACTCATGTTTATCCCATTGATCAATTTGATTAAGCTTTGGAAATGTATCAATTCCGGTAATGTAAGTAAGCCCTAGAAATCGAAGAAAGGAATAGCCATGGCAATAGTCATCATACAATTGCTCTAATAGCTCAACTAGATCACCTTCTTCTGCTATTATATGTTCCAAAAGTAATACAATTCGCTGCTGTTCGAACTGTCCAAAGGGAATTTCCATTCGAATGAGTGTCTCTAATTTATTTTTGATATACTTATCTCTATAATCTAAATCTAGTAAGCGAAAATAGAAATCATATCCGTAAATATTTTCAATATCATCCGTTTTATAAAGCCATTTTTCAAATTCCGCAATACTAATCTTTTCTTTATAAACATTGTAAAACTGTCTTTGAATATCTGTTATCTTACTCACGTCTATCCCCCTCCTTACTGAAACGCATGCTGTTAAACCTAAATTTCATTCCCCTATAGCAAAGTATCATTTATCTGAGTAATGACAGTTCCTTCAGGTAAATGAGAACATAAACGATCAATAGTAGAATATTTCTCCTCATTAGAAAATAAATAAATCCCAGCACCATCGTGACAAATCGTAATAAAGGTCGTATCTGCTTCGATATTAAAAACTGGAATTGATCTTTCCTTTTTCCTTCCCCATTCCGTAACATTTCTTAATTGGAAAACCAAATTATCAGAGTAAGAAATTGCATAAAATTCATTTTGTGTTGGAAGCCAAAAGGTCTCTTCTATAACAAACATTAATTGATTTGAATCAGTAATCATTACAGTAAAACACGGTGGCTGATAGGAATGTTTTTTTAGAATGGTATAATATGTTCTTTTTTCCTCAAGATATTTTAACGTGTACTTAATTTTATTATCATTAAATAAAGTGATACATTCGTTCACATTATCATCATATGTAATGAAGGTAAGATACAAAGGATACTTATCCTGTGCAATTAAAAAGTCTCGTAAAAATGTTTTATTTTGTTCAACGTAATCTCCCTCAGAACCTTCACTAATAAAATATGCAGATGCGATTTCATCATTTAACGTTATATAGTAACCAACCTCATCAAAAAATTCTTCTGTTTGTTCTTTTTCTTCAATCCATATTTCTGACATCGTTTACTCCCATCATATTTTTTCAAAAACTAGAGTGCACTACACATAATTATTAAAAGAATACGTTTTGGAAAATATTTGGTTTCACCTAAATTATACATGTCTAATTAGCTAAACAGTTTAAAGCAACCTCGAAAGTCTTATTCTTCATCTAAATCAATCTAACTGCTCTACCTATTTGGTTCAACCCTAGTAAAAAAGCGACTACTCTTTATGAATAACCGCATTATCTTATTATATATTTTTCATTATCTCTTATTTCATTTATCACATTAGGAATATCGTCTATAGTGTTTTTACTTGTATCAAGAAGATGTTTTCTATCTAATCCTGACTCTATAAACTCATGGACTAATACTAGACAACGTTCACCCATCCTATTCTCTAGTTTTCTCATATTATCTCTGTTCATTAAAGTTTCATTATCTGTCCATAAAACAACATAACTAACCTCTACATTTAAGTCTTTAAGCTTTTCCCTAAGCCATTTTGCTTCTTGTGGAAAGGTTACATAATCAATGACAACATCATTCCCAAATGAAATAAAATTTTTCGTCAAGCTTAAAATATTTTCCCAAATTAAAGAGAGTTCTTCCTTACTTTCCCAAGGTTTTTTTCTCCCATTAACATGCATATGACTGATGGAATCTCCAGAAATATAAGCACTCCGATATAAACTTTTTACTAGTTGTTTTGAAGTCGTAGATTTCCCAACACCAGCTGGACCGGACACAATATAAACCTTGCATACTTCAGCACGTTCCATATCATCTATTCCTCTCTACAGTTAGATCGAATAATAAATAGTATTCTAAATATCTAGATAACAATCCTGCTCTAATCAAACAAACCCTTTAACAAAAATAAGGCCATCTCAATTGGGAGAAAACCCGATAGCTTTGAGACAGCCTCTACCTATTTAGAAAACCATTTTACCTTTTCAAAATGATTCCACTCTACTGATTTTTTTAGTCTAAAGTTAATATGGCCGATTATCGATTTTTCTTTAAGAAAACAAGTCGTTCGCTGCACTATTAACAATAATGGGGCTTGTTCAATGCTAAAATACTTTTTTACTATAAATTCTGATTGAGAGCATCCATGATAAAATATACAAAACAACGACGAAAACAATCATTAATAAATATAGCTGGGTGGTCGTAAAGGATAAGAATGTTTGAATGATATCTTGTAAAAAAGTATTTAAATCAAATATAAAATTACTGACAATCATATAAATGACAAACGAAATAACCCAAGCAATTAATAAATACTGACTTTTAAAGAAATAAGAAAATGGGAAGGCAATTGAAATAAACAGTGAAACAATGCAAATAATGAACAACAATTGTTCCCATTCGATTATTTCTCCGTTAATCACCCAATTTGCTATAAAAATTGTCAAAAGCACCATAAAGGTAAAAACAAATGCACCAATATATTTTGAACTGACAATTTCTTTTCTTGTATACGGTAAAGCATTCAATAAAACGTTGATAGAGGACTTTTCATCAGTAGCAAATGCTGTCATGTTGATGACAATACTAAATAACACACCTATTAAGACCGTAGATGAACCAGAAAATAAATAGATAAATAGAATGGGTAAGAGTATCAGTAATATTTTTTTCTGCAATACGATATCTTTACGAATAAGATTTAGCATATTTTTCATTTCCTTTCTTTGTATAAAACATAATATCCTCAAGAGTCGGTTTCTCTATAATGACTGACTTGCCAAAAATAGCTTCTGCACGCTGCTTATTCGTTGTTAAAGCTTCAAAACCATGATTTGATTTACGAATTGCGATAAATTCCCGTTCTGTATCGCGATCCAATAAATTTGTTTCGCCTTTCACAATCGCATACTCTTCTTCAATTTTATAGTACTCTTTTGTGAAAATATGCTGTCCATTATGAATGAATGTTATATAATCTGCGATTCGATCTAAATCTGTCGTAATATGTGTTGAAAAGAAGATTGTTTTCTCACCATTTTGCATTAGATTATGAAGCAGCTCTAATAGCTCTCGACGAAATATTGGATCTAATCCAGATGTTGGTTCATCCATGATAATGAGCTCTGCATGGTGTGATAAGGCCATTGTTAAAGAAGCCTTCATCATCATCCCTTTTGAAAATGTTTTTATGCTTTTCTTTAAAGGCAGCTCAAACATTTCAACATATTGATGAAATAATGCATCATCCCAGTTTTTATAGGCAGGCTTGATCAATCGCTTCATTTCTTGCAAGGTAAGATTTTCATAAAAAATATTGTCATCAAACACAAAACCGATTCGTTCCTTAATCTCTTTTTCGTGCTTTTTGTAATCCAAACCAAAAATTGAAATTGTCCCACTATCAGGCTTTAGCAAATTCATGATCATTTTGATCGTTGTCGATTTCCCAACCCCATTTCCACCAATAAACCCAGTAACAAAGCCTTTTTTAACCGAGAGAGAGAAGTCCTTCAGTTGAAATCCACTAAAAGCCTTATTTACATGTTGTAGTTCAATTACATTTTCCATCACGATTCCTCCTTATATAAAATCGTAAGCAGTTCACTTAATTCTGGTAAATCGATTCCGATTTCTTTACTGTTTTGGATAGCAGCCATTAATTGTTCTTCGATTACTTTCATTTTTCGCTCCCGAATCATTTCATTATTTTGTTCAGACACGAACGAGCCTTTCCCAACTACCGAGTAGATGAATCCATTTTTTTCGAGCTCCTCATATGCACGTTTTGTTGTTATGACACTTATATCTAAATCTTTAGCTAACTGGCGCATTGAAGGTAAAGATTCCCCAGGTTTCAGTTCATTGGTCAAAATATGCTTTTTTATTTGGGCATAAATTTGCTCATAAATAGGTTCTTTTGAATTATTAGAAATAATAATTTGCATGCAAATACCTCGTTTTTAAATATTGTATATATACTTTATATACAATATACACAAACGGTTCGTAAATTTCAATATTTTTTCCAAAAAAATAGAGACTGTCAAAGAAAAGGATCTCAATCCGTCCAACAAACACTGATAGTTGGATGATAAATCCTTTATCGAAAGTTTGTCAGATTGGACCCTTTGCTTTTCAAACAGTCTCAAGCAAACAGAAATATTCAATTTCCTAAACAACTTTATTTATTATGTCTATCTACTAGCTAGTTTTTTCCTTCTTATTATCAAACGCAACATCAATAAAGAAAAGCAATATAGCTGCAACAATTTCTGTTAATAAAGAAATCGTAATACTATTCATAAATTCGTCTACTACATGTAAAGTTAACAAAGTAAATGTGCTATCAATGGCCATTCTTGTTATAAATAATGTATATTTATTTGATATGTATTGAGATGTCAACTTGATAAAAGCCATAGAAAATAAGTCTACTATAAAACCAACAAAAAAGAAGACCAACACAAAACCTAGCAGAGAATAAGCAGATGTATACTGCACTCCAAACAATTGAAACAGCCCTGCCATTCCAAAATAAAAAATTCCGATTACAAAAGCAATAGATAAGACAACAAGAAGTGTTAACGATACAATAACTACTATCTTCTCAAAGAATTTCAAATCGCGAAATGAATCGTTATCTTTATTTTCTTTCATTTTTAAAACAATTCCTTTTAGATAAAATTTTACATTTGTTCCCTTTCATTTTAACATATAATAAAGCCTCTTAAATTAGCGGTTGTTTTCCCGACGATTACCGACATGAATCATATTTTCAAAAAAATAACCCTGCCTATTAATATAGCAAGGATCCCATAGTTTCTAAGTTTATAAAATACATCATTTTTTTTGCTGATCCTTTATCGTCTTAGCCATTGCCAAAAATAAAATGATGACAAAAATTATCGCAAAAATAATACCTGATAACAAAAAATCACTCCAAACCTTTTTCCTTATTATACCACTTATTTTTTACCTTTTCTCTTCGTTATGACAATAACGTGAACAAAAATAGCGTTAATCCATAGGAATTAACGCACACACTACTTTAGCAATTAGTCTTCAAGCCTTTTAACTACTTTCGTATTATTTTCTAAAAAATATTGCAGTCCATATAATAAAAATGATTTGGAAAAGAAGTAAAGGAAAAATTGGAAGTTACTAAACCGAACTAAGCTATAATATTTCATTCTTTTTGCTAAATATGAATAAGGATAAGCAAAGAAAACATGTGCAATTCCATTAAGCAAAATAAACAATTTAAAATTTCCGAATGCAATTTTAAGAGTCCAAAATGTGACAAATAAAAATGGACCAAAATTAAAAGGAAATTCACCAAATAAATAAGAATTTGGCTTATTGTAAAAAACCCACCACTTACGTTTTTTCCCAATGTTTGCATGGATAATTTCAAGAACACCAACAATTAATGTAGCAGGTAGAAACCTCTTTATATTCTTAGCACCCAAAAAGGGAAACGTTATCCATGATAAGAGAACCATAAAAATATTCAGTAGCCACTGTTTTTTTATTGACACATTAAAAAAGCCTCCTTTTCCTTTAGAATTTCCTAAGCTTTTTTTCGTATTCATCCCACTCATATGTTGAATAAAAAAGCATTCCCCCAAAATGAAGGAATGCTTCCGTTTAAAACTCTTTGATTCACCTGCCTAAATTCTCTAATGAAGGCTGCAAAACAGCATTAGTTTTTACTAATACACTTTTCTTTGAAATCCGTGCATAATCCGTTCAAGCGGTACCCACCCAATGAGCTTTGGTTTTTCCCATCCTGGTGCTGTCGTTAATTTTTCCACATCCATGTAATGATCGATTCTTACCTTATCCCAAGCATGGATAACCTCCCCATTACCAATAGAAAAGCCGACATGGCCCCAATTTTTATGCTCGCGATTAATGACACCAAAGCAATCATAAAAAACAAAGGTTCCTTTAGGCGGTATACCTGTTTGCATAGTTGCTTCATATAAATCTGCAGATTCTTTTGCAGTATCTCCACCAAAGATTTCAATGTTATTGCTTCTTTCTAATGCATCCTCTACAAAAGCCAAACAAATAAAACAATACTCATTAGAATTTAAATGACCTTTAGCCCACTTAATTGCATTTTCAATATACCCATTATACGTTTTATCCATTTTTTATCTCCCTTATCATTTAGATGATAATGATTTATGAAGCCTCTACAGGAAAAATAAGCAATTATAAGGGCTCATAACTTATTAATTATTCTGCATTCATTTTCCAAATACCTCCATTTAAACAAAATGAATTAATTCGCTTGAAAAAGTTTAAAAAATTCATCTTTCGCACAAGATCAATAAAAAAAGCATTAATCCAACTCAGATTAACACTCCTAGCATAAACATACTCGATTTCCTATTTTTTAAATGATAAGCCTTCTTCCTCTAATGAAGCTCGTAAAATTGGTAAGGATGCTGGTCCGATACCATGAAATGTTAATATTTCTTTTTCAGTATACTTAGATAGCTCTTGCAACGTCTCAATTCCTTGGTGAACTAATGCTCTTCTCGCAGGTGAACTAAGTTTGGATAGGAACCCGTTAGAAGGCTTATTCTCTTTATCACAAGTAGGACAACTTTGACATTCACTGCTTTTATAAAAGCTATGACCTTTTTCACATACCCTCAATGTTTTTGCTGATGACAATAAAACTCCTCCTAACCATGTCAAAATCTGCTTTTTACTTAAAATTGGATTTTGCTCCATCAAAACTAAATGGCAGTATTTTTAAAACCATTTGTCTCCATCAGAAACCAATTTGTTATGAATTAAATCCAAAGAATTATCATAATCATGAAAACTAAAATAGGCAGGTAATTTCACGTTTTTCCCTCCTGCTTGATTCCAGCAATCTTTAAACCATTTTATAAAAACATCTGTTTCTAATTTCGAAATAACCTCATCATTTTGCTCATAAAACTTCCAAAATTCATCTTCTTGTTCATCACCTATTTGGTAATATTCAACATCCTCAATTAGGTCAAAGCTCCCTGCAAATAGATTGTTATCATTTCCCTGATAAAAGACTTCATTTGCATTTCTGTCCATCGAGTACATCATAATCGATAGCTCGTATGGCTGAATAAATGCTGTATAATCTAATAAATCCACCTTTTCATAGTAATGAAAATCAAGCGTTTTTCTAATTTGTTGAATTAATCTATCTGAGTGTATTTGCAAATTTCCCTTCACCGAATTTAAATAATTATCTATTGTTAACAATAGTCTCACCACATCTTTCATTTAAATCACGAGCACGCTATATAAGCTTTTGTATAACTTCAACAAAAACAGTATAAATCCTTCATAGATTATCTCAACCATTCATTCTAAGTACAAACAGTGTATAATATAAAATTTTTCTTTAAGCTTCCTCAAATTTAGTATAAGAATAAAAAAAGCTGTTTTTTTATTAACAGCCCATAGTGTTTTATATCTTGCTAATTGGATGTTCACCTTTATATAAACCATAGTTACTAAAAATCAAATTACCTCTGATACTCCATCCATCACAACTTGGGGGTTCCTAAACTGAGCATTTCAAAGAAAAAAACTTATCTACTCTCACTGTTTGGAGAAATTGTTTTGATTTTTTTTATGAAATAATAATGTTTGTAAAGACCTAGGGCAACGATGAGAATTTTCACAAATAAAATGTCTACAAAAATAATTGAGAGAATGATGAAGAAATCAGCAATTATATTAATACGAATTTTTTCTTTTCGCGTCATACCTTTTTTCTGTAAAAGTGGTTCAACGTATTTTATATATATTGTCGTATTTTTAAACCAATTATCAATTTTCTTTGAGCTTCTCGCAAAGAAAAATGTAGCTAATAAGTAAAATGGACCGCCTGGCAAAACAGGTAACACTGTACCCGCGATCCCAATCCCAAGGAATATGAAGCCAAGAAGGAAGAATAGAATATTTTTTATTTTCTTTATTGTCATCACCACATTTTTTACATAATTCTATTTCAAAATAACGAATAATTAATGATTGCATAAGTTTTTCACTCTAGACTACTATTCTACCATTTTCTTTTTAAATGATCCTATTCTTTCGTACTGCAACTTAGGTAAGAATTATGTTCATTCTATTCAAGTTCATAGAATTGACAAATAAAAAATAAAAATCATTCCCATCGACCATTTGGGAATGATTTTTATTTTTTATGATGGTTGATTTCTTAGTACATTTTTTGTAGCAAACTCCTGTAGCAGAAATCAACCCCAAAGTTTAACAGCGCCTATTTTAAAATAAGTAACTAATTAATAATCCGGCAGCTAACAGAAAGCCAAAAATTGTATTTGTCATTGCTGTTGACTTCATTGCCTCACGCATATACTGAGGTTCTTTTGCTCCTTTTTGAAAGCTTTGAATAGCTGAAATAGGCTTTTTCAATCCAAGGAACAATACCAATGCCCAAGGGCTAACATATCCCATTAAGACAATCGCAACAATCCATAAATAGGAAATAATAAATGCAATAGCTAAAGCCGCGACTGCTTTATCTCTACCGAGGAGGATAGCAAGTGTTTTTCTTCCACCTTTAATATCCTCTTCAATGTCTCGGATATTATTAGACATGTTAATGGCCCCAACTAAAATCCCAATTGGAATCGAAATTAATATGCTTACAACAGTTAACGTATTCGTTTGAATAAAGAATGCAATTAATACAAAGCATGTTCCCATTAACAATCCGGAAAATAACTCTCCAAATGGTGTGTACGCAATTGGTAAAGGACCACCTGTATATAAATAACCGACAGCCATTCCGAATAATCCGATAACTGCTAACCACCAGCTACTACTCATACAAATATATACTCCGATAAGAGCTGCAACGATATACAATAAAATGGCAACTGTTAAAACATTTTTTGGCTTCAGTCCATGACGGACGATTCCTCCACCAATACCAACAGAATCAGCTGTATCTAACCCGCGTTTAAAATCATAATATTCGTTAAATAAATTCGTTGCAATTTGCAAAGCTAAACACGCAAGCATCATCGCAATAAATAGTAGCCAATTAATCTCAGCTTCATAAAGTGCTGCAACTGTCCCTAATATGACAGGTGCAAATGTCGCCGTTAATGTATGCGGGCGTGTCATTTTCCACATTAATTTAGCGGAACTAATTTCTCTTTCATTCCCCATAAATTTGCTCAATCTCCCTAAATTTTAAGTATGGCTAAGTTAAAGATGACCGTTGATTTCCACAACAGAATTCCCTCAATCAACAATAAACTATAACATAGCCTTAGTTGTAAATCACTAGAAGGATATTTCCATCTACTTCATATCGATTTATTATATCAAATAACCATCATCGTTTTAATATTGAAGAGAAAAAAACATATATAAAAACAACGATCTTCTCCTTGAAAAAGTGTTTCTCAACCAACGAAGCTTTGCACCAAATACTTTAAGTGCATTCTTTCACAAAGAGAGCATCATTTATTATCAAAACGTCTATACATTTTTAAGCTTGCCTATTCATTTTTCACTTAGTACAAAAAGCTTTTACCCGTTCCATTAACCCTTTATAGGTCTATAAGGCTCTTCCTTAACCAAATGTCCGTAAATGATTTTGATAAATAAAATAGGCATTAGCCATTCAAATCCTGGAATAGCAGAAAATGCATATTCGTTTATCATTATGGCTAATAATATCATCAACATTGATATAGGTCTTTTCAAATATAAAGGTGCTTTCAGAACAAATAGAACTGCGGTGATAAACAATCCATACCATATCAATCCATTTTCCCAATTTGAAGGATCGAATACAAGCCAAATTATAATTGGATGGATATGAAGACAGCTAAAGAGAAAATGGTTTTTGTACATGCGCTCTATCTTACTTTCACTTTTATTTAGCGAATGATAAAATCTTTTACAAGAATTTAAGGAGTTTGCTACCATCCCACCTCCGATATCTACAGCAACGAACAAACCAATAACGAGCTGGAGAGGTGTTAATTGGAGCTCTTTAAAGAAATACGCGTACAAAAAAAGAGCGGAACGACAAAACTAGAAGCCCACACTATCATTCTTTCAGATGCATTAGCTCCAGTACCAAACAATAAATTTGTTTTACCTGAATAATTCCAATCAATGTGTTCATCTTTATCGTCCTTCAAACTTGATTCCCCCAAAATAGTTTTGTAAATCTCAATCTCCTCTATATTCTTTTATATGCGTTCGTTATGCTTTACAGTTATATTACTGATAAAAAATAAAAGCTGATTATCAAATAATAATCAACTTTTTAAAAATGATATCGTTTCTTTGAATTTTCTTCCAAATACCTTTGTTCCATCTTTTAAAGTAATAGGTGTATCCTCCCACGTGATAACAAATTCTACTTTTTCTGTTTTTGTTTTAACAGGGAAATTACTAAATTGAAGGGTATCACCAGCTTGCATGTGAGGGTGTTCAAATTGTGGAGCAAGTCCATACATTTTATTGTCATTTTCTCCATTTCGAAACGCTTCAACTTCAACGTTATATACTTCATTTCCTTTATTTGTAACGAGAAGGCTATATACTTCGTATTTCCCCTTTTTTGCTTGAGCTAACGCCTCATTCTTTGAAGGCTCTAATAGTTCAATTTTCCAATGATCTGTTTCTTTTGTTTCTGGGACTTTAAATTGAGCATTTGCTTCCGTTGATAAAATCATTGTCAATATGAAGGCTATTACTATGATGGTTCTATTCAAATACCTCACTCCTATTCATTCTTCTTTACTTTTTCGTGTTAAGTATTCCAATTAAATGGAAAAAGATACGATGAATTTGGACCGTTCTATAGATTTCATGCTTTTCCTAAATGTAACGTTAGTAAAAGCGAGGTAATAAATTAAAAAGGAAATTTCTGAAATTTTAAAAACTCCCCTTGACATTTTCATCCAAATAAAATATATTTGTATGTACAAACAAACATTTTATTTATCTTAAGTTTATTGGAATTGAGGGAACAGAAATGCTGGAAAACTATCTTAAAGAATGCTTATACTTCACCGCAAATCGTCTCAGTAGAATCGTAACAAAAATGGCAGAGGATGAATTTGCAATAACCGGTTTATCGCCTTCTTATGCATATCTACTAATGGCTGTTTATGAAAATGAAGGAATTTCGCAAAAAAGGTTAGGTGAAATTCTACAGCTCAAACCATCTACTGTAACTCGCCTTATCGAAAAGCTTACTTCTAAAGGATTAATCTATAATACTGTAGAAGGCAGAATGTCATTAATTTATTCAACAGACAAAGGAAAACAACTTGAAAAACCAATTCATGAATGTTGGATGAATCTACGCCGTCGGTACAAAGACATATTAGGAGACAAAGAAGGAGACGAATTATCCTTTCGTTTAGATGAAGTAAGTAATCAATTGGATAATAAAGAATAGATTATTCTTTATTTTTTTCGCAAAATAGTTGCTTGTGCAAACAATTTTATAAAAAGCTTATCTGATTGGCGAATTTGAAGTCCGAAACGTTAAGCTTTTTAAATAAATATGAATTATAAGGAGGAAATTAAGATGTCAGCAGAAAAATTTATCCACAGGCAAAACGAGCATGAAACGATTTTAATTCTCGGCGGAACAGGTAAAACAGGAAGACGAATAGCACAACGACTTTCACAACAGGGGCTTTCAATAAGAATTGGCTCACGATCACAAAAACCATTTTTCGATTGGAATGATAAATCAAGCTGGAAACAAGCGTTAGATGGAATAAGTACTGTCTATATAACGTATTATCCTGATTTGGCTGTACCAGGTGCTGCAGATACAATTCGTTCATTTTCAAACCTTGCTGTTCAAACTGGCGCAAAAAGACTAGTACTATTATCTGGACGTGGAGAAGAAGAAGCTCAGCGTAGTGAAAAAGCAGTTCAAGAAAGTGGAGCAGACTGGACGATTTTGCGTTCAAGCTGGTTTGCGCAAAACTTTAGTGAACATTTTCTTCTCGATTATGTACGAAGTGGAACAATTGCTCTTCCGGTTGGAGATGTAAAGGAACCATTTATAGATGTTGAAGATATTGCTGATGTTGCAGTCGCATCCCTTACAGACCCAAGACATGTTGGTAAGGTATATGAACTTTCTGGTCCACGGTCACTTTCTTTTGCTGAGGTGGCAGAGGAAATTTCCAAGGCTAGCGGTCGTAATATTCATTATAAGTATATCCCTACCGAACAATTCATCGTTGAATTGCAACAGCAAGGACTGCCTGAAGATTTGATTTCACTGATGGTAGAGCTATTTACTAAAGTATTAGACGGTCGCAATTCTCACGTCACTAATGGTGTGCAACAAGCATTAGGTCGAGAGCCACGAGACTTCAGTAATTATGCAAGAAGTGCTGCGGCAACTGGAGTATGGGATGAGGATATGAAATGATTGAGCAAATCATTCCTTATGTATTTTTCTTGGCAGCTTTAGGTTCCGGATTGATTGCTGGCGTTTTCTTCGCCTTTTCATCATTTGTTATGACTGCACTTGCCAAGCTTCCCGCTAAAAATGGAATTGCTGCAATGCAGTCAATAAATATAACTGTGCTAAACAAATCATTTTTAACTGTATTTATGGGAACAGCATTAGCTACCGCACTACTTATTGTCCATTCTATATTGAATATAGAAAATACAAATGCCTTTTATTTAATCACCGGAAGTTTATTCTATCTTATTGGTAGTTTTCTAGTTACGATTTTAGGCAATGTACCTCTAAATGATGCATTAGCCCGCGTTAGAAGTGAAGAGGAAACAAGTGTACCGTTGTGGAAGAATTACTTATCAAAATGGTCTAGATGGAATCACATCCGAACTTTAGCAAGCTTGGTAGCATTGGCATTCTTTATTTTTGCGCTAAGTTAATGGAAGTTTAACCTAAACTAAATGGTGATGATATTAATAAATCCGTCGGTTAAATGTTGTGACCCTTAGAAAAACAATTATCTAATGGGTCTTTTTTTAATCATTACAACTTTTAACTTTAAAAGTTTGGCGACTTTTCTCCATTAGGCGCAGACAAAAGATGTCAACATTACTGACTGCTCCTCATAGATAACCCCCGACTGAAAACAACAAAAAGTCCGATTTAGATGTTTTCAAAATTAGAGGTATAAATTTTTTTCTTCAAACACTTTTATTTTATTAATACGAGTTTCGTGTCTACCACCTTCGAAAGGTGCCGTTAGCCAGACTTTAGTAATTTCCCGAGCTAATCCCGGACCTATGACGCGTTCTCCCATTGCTAATACATTTGAATTGTTATGCTGCCTTGTCGCTTTAGCGCTGTAAACATCATGTACGAGAGCACAACGAATTCCCATTACTTTATTTGCACTAATACTCATTCCAATACCTGTTCCACAAATTAAAATCCCACGATCAGCTTCACCGTTTGCAACTTTTTCAGCTACAGGAATCGCATAATCCGGATAGTCAACAGATGTACTACAATCACATCCAAAATCGACATACTCAATATTCAACTCTTCAAAAAATGAAAAGGAGTAGTAGAGGAAACAAATAATGACATAACGACTTCGATAAATACCAAATTTCCATCATTTCGTAAAACATTCCCTAAAACTATGGTAAAATGTGTTAGGCATTACACTATAATTCTTGTGGAAATATCTACTATTGTGAGGTTTTTTTATGGAGGATAAAAAACAAAGTAATTTTGACTATAATTTTATCTTAACGTTAATCCTTTTCTTTCTCGTAAGTTGTATAGCTATCTATAACGCTCAAATTTTAGGTGATTTAAAAGAGAATTTTCTACTTAAACAAATTGTATGGTACATAATTGGTGTTTTAATTATCCTGTTTGTGATGTTTTTTGATATGGAACAAATCCAAAAGCTCCGTTGGTATCTATATTTATTTTCACTCTTCCTTTTAGTCGTATTAGTGATTTCTCCTGAAAGTATTGCAAGACCTATTAATGGGGCGAAGAGCTGGTTTACATTTATTCCTGGAGTTTCATTTCAACCATCTGAAATCGCAAAAATAGCTTTAATCATTGTATTAAGTTATATTATCTCAACAGCAAATCATCTTACTAACATTAGAGATCATCTCATTCTTTTAGGAAAGATGACTGTTGTCACAATCATTCCAATTCTATTGATTATGCAACAGCCAGACCTCGGTACGTCATTAGTGTTAATTTCGATTTTTACAGGATTAGTTCTTGTTTCGGGGATCTCATGGAAAATAATTTTACCTGTTTTTTTATCAATTGTTATTGTTGGTGGAGGTTTGATTTATTTAATCTTGTATCAACCAGATTTGATTAAAGCTCTTGGTGTCAAAGAATACCAATTAGGAAGAATATATGCTTGGTTAGATCCGGAAACATATAAACTTGGCGAGGGTTATCACCTCTATCAATCCTTATTAGGAGTAGGTTCTGGACAATTATCTGGGGTACAAAACACGGTCATCCATATACCAGAAAGTCAAACAGATTTTATCTTTAGTGTCATTGCCAATCGGTATGGATTTTATGGAGCAGCAGCTGTTATTTGCATATACTTTATTTTAATCTATCGGATTATTAAACTATCGATCGATGTAAAGGATCAATTCTCATCTTTAGTCTGTATCGGTGTGATTACGATGATTACGTTTCATGCCTTCCAAAATATTGGAATGACTATTGGGTTATTGCCTATTACAGGAATCCCCCTTCCATTTATCAGCTATGGAGGAAGCGCAATGATCGGAAATATGCTTGCACTTGGGTTAGTTATGAGTATTAGCTTTAGAAATAAAAAATATCTATTCGATTCATAATTATCCTTACATTCATCAAAGCCTAGTTTAAGGGATGAAAATAGCAGTCTAGTAATGGAGAACTAAGCTATATATGTTCGACATTATCAGACTGCTATTTCGTTTGATATTAGCTTAAAACAAACTTGCTCTTGAATAAAATTTTTCACTTAATGATTTATAATTTTGTTTATTTCCGCTACAGGAGAATTGATTTCCGCGGGAAGTCCGAAATATAAGCTAATCCCAAAAATTAAAAATGATCTCCCCAATTATTTTAGGCTTCCAGTAAGCTATTTGCTCCAATTCAGCTTGATTCAATTCGTTATCGTTTTGTAAAATATCTTTTTTAGAACCTTGCCTTAGTATTACATGTAGATTCAGTTCAGAAGAATGTAATACATGGTAAAAAGGGCTTAACCGTTTGAATAGCTCCGCATCATCAATAAATCGTATCTTTTCATATTCAACAGCTGAAGCAAAGGCAACATATGGATAATGTTCATTAAGCAATATATGAAAAATCCTATTACGAAATTTAACTTTAGCATCATAAAAATTAGTTGGATACTTTGGTTCTTTAAACATTAACACCTCACCTCCAAGCCGAGACAAAGCAGTTACACATACCTGATTAAAATGCTTACCATCAACATTCGGAGGCTTGTTTTTCGAATTATAAAATCCAGTTATTCCATTTGGAAGCTTCATTTCATCACCATTATTTAATGTTTTTCCCTTAATCACTCACTGCAATATTTACAAGTTAATAGATCGATAATTCAATGCCTTTTCGACTATTTCCTTCGGTGATAAGTCTTCCTCATTCCAAAAAATTAAATCGCTTGGGGCTGGATGAGGTACATTTTTTTCGAATAGCTCAATTTTTTCATTTATTTCATCATCGCTTAATTTCGGGTTACCTATTTCCTCAACAAGTTTTATTAATTGTTCTTTATTTAATTTATCAGTCAATTTGAAAAAACTCCTTGTCTTTTTGTTTATCTAGCTTTAATCCTTAAATCAAAATTTCCCACAAAAGTTCTTCAATCTCAATATTTTTTTACTTTTTTCACTAACAACCTAATATATTAAAAAGGGGTGTTGTTATAAAAAATTTTTTTGCAGGTATTGGGGTTATATTCGTTACGCTTGGATTACTATTATTCGAGGATGTTTCTGAGCTTTTTTATAATTTCATTTTTTCTTTTTCAGGAATTTTACTTATGTGTGTTGGTATCAGATTGAAAAAAATAAGGTAACATAGGCAGTTACTATGCAATATGAAAACCAAAGGATCAGACCCCTCAAATACAATAGACTAATGGTGAGGTTAGTTTATGTTGGGGTCAGACCCTTTTGAGTCACCGTCTTTATTATTCATTCAGCTATTCCAATCCGTACGTTTTAACCTCTAATTAGAATACTTAATCAAAAATAATGAATTTAATTTTCCACTAAATCTTCTCTCCAAGTTTGAATAAGCCAATCTGCAAAAGCTTTTTCTTCTTCAAATTGTGGATAGTGTGCTGAATTTTCAAAGACGATAAAATCTTTTGTTGGTGCGGTTAAGTTATCAAAATAGTCTTTTGCTGCATTAAATCTTCAAGTGATTTGAGCTTTTCTACATCCTTTACATTTCCAGCTTGTCCAGCTGACGAATTGTATATTCGAGACTATCTATTTCACTATTCGTATGATTAGAAACTTGTCCAATGCCAATATAACCAGCATATTTTTCAGGAGCTTTATCCACTGCCTTCAATCCTATATATGTACCGAATGAATGGCCGATTAATAAAACCTTATCTTTGAGAAATTTCATCTTTTATATAGTCTGTTAGTGCCAATAAATCTTCCACATGTAGATCTGTTGTTATATTTGAGTAATCCTCAAAAAATTGATATGATTTTCCACTAACTCTTTGGTCATAGTGGACAATTGTAAAATGCTTCTCAAGTATATCCTGATATTTCCTAACATAAGGAATTTCTGAACCCCTGGCCCGCCATGTACGAATATGATAATTGGATTTGTTTTATCAACACCTCTAATCATCACTTCAAGCTCAGTATCATTTATTTTCACCTTTTCTAATATAGCAATGCTGTTTTCTCCCTTTATACTAGGTGTCCATGTAGGAAAAAAGGGCAATGAGAATGAACAGAAATATTAATAAAAAGGAAACTAGCAGCTTTTTTTACAGTTCACGAGATAAACTCCTTATCTACCTTTCGTGTATTCACTCTTTTATTAGACTTACCAACACGGTTAAGAGTATAGCTTTGAAATTTAATAGAATGCTCTTTCAATTGTTATCTTACCTTTTTATCTACCCAACAATATATTCTGGAAAACATTTCAAATTCCTTTTCCGTTTTAAATGTTCTGGTAGTATTAGAAAAAACCCCCCAATGAACTGACTGTTGAAAATGTCTATCCAGTAATTTGTACCAAGGAGATAGTCTTCATATTCCTATCATAAGACACTATTCAGTTTAAATTCCATCAAAAAAACCGCTCCAACCATGAAGCGGCAAAGACAAACATTAAATATATCGTTACTACTTACATGCTCTTACAAACTCTAGAAATAATTTAAAGTTATTATCGTCAAGCTTATAGTTGAACTCAGGGTGCCATTGAACTGCTAAAGTAAATGTTTTATTTGGCATGATAACCGCTTCAATTAATCCATCCTCTGCTTTTGCAGCAGGTACTAATTTTTCCGATATCTTCTTAATCCCTTGATGATGATAGCTGTTCACTTTTAAAGTATCTACTTGAAGAATCTGATAAAGCAATGTATCTTTTGCTATGTATACATTATGAGTCGGTTCAGTATATGGGGGTCTTTGCTTATGGTTAATTTCGCTACTAGTTAGTTGTGTCGGTATATCCTGGTATAAGGTTCCACCTAACAAAACGTTAAATAATTGCAGACCACGACAAATCCCTAATACAGGTTTATCCAATTCGACTACTCGCTTAAAAAGAACCTCCTCTATACAATCACGTTCATTGCACATTTCCCCGTTAACATCCGAAATTTTTTCACCATAAAGCTCTGGATTGATATCCTGACCACCTGTAAAGAGAAAACCATCAAAAGTATTTGCTAAACTTAAAATAATCTCTTCATCTGTCGTTAATGGTAGCATTACCGGGATTCCCCCAGCATCCTCAATCCCTTTCATATAACCTGGCAGCATCCAGTAACTATCCTTTTCGTTATCATACAACGGTAAAACACCGATTATTGGTTCCCATAACTATTCACTCTCCATTTTCAGCCTTACAATTTCATTATAAATCAAAAAATAAAGCTCTGTTGAATACTCTGTTTTGTTTACTTTCCATGAAGTCTTTTTTCAGAAGGACCAATATGTTAATTTTTAAAACCCGATTTCATTTACTAACTCCAACATCTAACAAAAAAGACCGCCATTGCGCTCTCCACTTAAAGCTCTTATTCCGCCACTTTATATTAAGGCAATTAATCAATATACAATTCCTCTTTCAGCTTCATCTTCTTTTGTTCTATTTTCCTAATTTTCTTAAATGTAAGGAAAGAGATAACACGAAAAAATAAAAGGGGCATTTCTTTTTCTTCTCGATTTTGCTCAATAATTTTTTCCAAAGAACTCCCTCCTAACTAGTAATTTCTCCGATTAACTTACTCTTACTTTAATAAAAATCCTTCTGTTGATACAAATATAAAAAGCAAAACAACAACAAATAACCAGCCTTTTGTGGTTCGTTCCTTACGAAAATGCTCTACTCCTATAATTAGCATGGTTAAACCAATGAATGCAAGCACATGTTCAAGTAATCCACTTCTCCATAAATATTAAGTCATGTTTTTTAAATCCTTGTTTTTCATAAAAGCTTTGGACATTTTCATTACTTAGTTCAACCAAAAGGTTCATTTTTTCACAACCGATTTTCTTAAAACGCATTTGTAGTTCATCAATTATTTGTTGACCAAGCTTCTTTCCCTGGTATTCAGGGTGAACCGCTAAGTGGTTTATCCATCCTCTTCTTCCATCAAAACTCCCCATGACTACACCGATAATTCGCTTCTCCTCTTCCATAACAAAAAATAAATCAGGATCCCTTTTTAATTTAACCTTCAGACCTTCATATGTATCAGACCGAGAAAGCTTTAATCCAGCAAGCTTCCATAAATCTATTACCGATTCATAATCATTTAAAGTAAATTCTCGAAATTTCATATTTCCTCCCCTACATCATTTCAAATATGATTGAAATAACGATCCCTTGAAAAACAAGGACCACTATTGAACCCCAGCTAATTTTATAATCTTCCTTCTTCATTAAATACGTTTGGGTAATGAAGTTTATGAGGAATAAAACGATGAAAACGATAATAAAGGTAAACCAAAATGGTGATTTAATCATAACCGACATTTTAAACGCCTCTTTAATCAATTTTATCCCAAATTATACCATTCTTTTAGATGAAATTTGTACTTTTTCATAGAAAGAAAACGATTATCTTAATATAACAGCACATTTATCTCAATAACTTTGTAAAATGGGATTATAAGGGAGTACAGTAGAGAAGCACCGATGTTCTTACAAATTTCAGCTAAACTATTACAAAAAATCATAATCGTAAAAGGGAAAGGGAGGATATTCAAATGCTATTTCATTATCATTTTTGGACTCCTTATGTAGAGGAAACGGAAAAGTTTTATATGGATATCGGCTTTCGAATCTCTCAACGCATCGGAAAATATCACGGAGATTTTCAAGCTTTTAATCCACCATTAACGTGGGATGATTTCCGAGATAAATCTATAATTTTCCGTATTATAGAGGCAAGGAAAGGCGCGATAAATATTACCTTTGGCTACGGAAAGAAGATTAAATTTGACCATATTGGCTTTTTAGTCTCTGAAAATGAACAAAATATTATATGTGAGAAAGCAGATAAAATGAATTGGACAGTTGCTAAAGGGGAACGAAGAACGTTTATTACAACACCTTATCATTTTAGGATTGAACTTCAAACGAGCGAAGACATCGTTGATTCTATGAATGACAACATAAAAATACAAAAATTAAAATTAGAAACAAAGAGAACAGGATTAGAGGATGATCTTTCTATTTTATTTGGTACTCCTGTTAAAACTATTCAATCGTTAATTGGTGATACAGTGACAATCACCGAGGCTGTTATCAAGGACTCCCTACCTAAAAAGCTAGTTGACCCTAATGGTGTGATAATTTCGAATGAATCACTACATTCTATCTAATAGTATTACATAAAAAAACTTAATCTATTAGGGGAACGGATATTTTCTAACTGATAAATTAAACTGAGAGCCGATAGAGATTACTAGTCGGCTCAACCTTTTTATCTGTCGTTTACATAAACTATATAATTTAAAATAAATCCATTATTACCTATTACTTTTTAATTCTAGAACTATCAAATAAGCATAAATCCGCCACTTGAATATAATTATAACTCCTCTTTAATGACGCGGTGCCAATAACATGACCCCTACACCAACTAAGCATATACATGCACCTATCCAATCATATACATCAGGTGTTTTTTTATCTATTCCCCACCCCCACAGAACTGAAAGAACAATAAATACTCCTCCATATGCAGCATACACTCTGCCGAACGATGGAAATGATTGAAATGTTGCAATTACACCATATAGCGCCAATGCTAAGCCTCCAAATATCCCCCAATAAAACGGTTTGCCTTCTCTTAACCATAACCAAATTAAATACCCACCACCTATTTCTGCTATACCTGCTAGTAAAAATAAACCAATTGCATAAATCATTTCGAACGAACTCCTTTTCATTCTTCTGACAGTCGTTATATCACCGACCTACGATTGAACAAACATTTTAAGCTTATTTGTTCACATCTATTATTCACTATCTGTTTTAAAGAAACGATCAGCTTGCCAAGGGAACCCAGCCTGTTAAAAGTGCTCCTCCTTCTTTATCATTTTCCGCAATAATGTCTCCTCCATGCTGCCTGATGATTCTCTGCGATATCGTTAAGCCTAAACCGAATCCACCTGTTGAATAGTTTCTCGAAACTTCACCTCGATATAATGGTTCAAATACATGATGAAGTTCATCTGCGGAGAATCCCTTACCTGTATCACGTATTGTAAAATACACTCGGTCACTTTCTTGATAGCAGTGAATAAAAATCCTTCCTTTAGTTGGAGAATGTCTAACTGCATTGTCTAATAGATTGTTCAAAGCTCGTTCTAATAAATGAGCATCGCCGTTAATCATGCAATGGTTCGGAAAATTGCCTTCTGTAATCGAGATATACTTCAGCTGTGCTTGCGGCATGATGCTGTCTATAGCTTTTTTTAGCACATGTGTAAAGTCGACTTTATTTTCGTTAAATTCTATTTCTGAGTATTCCGTTTTTGTATATGTAAAAAGATCCTCTACAAGTCTGTCCAACTGAGCTGACTTCTCTTTACAAACTGCTATATATTTCGCTTGTTTTTCAGGGGAGGTAGCAATTCCTTTTTCTAAACCATCTAAATAGCCACGCAAGGCAAACAACGGTGTCCGTAAGTCATGTGCAACAGAAGCAATAATAAATCTACGCTCAGCCTCCATTTCAACTTGTTTCTGAAATGACTTTTTCAAGCCTGCAACCATCACGTGAAAACCGTCCCGAACCTCAGCAATTTCAGTGATTTCAGATGACGGTAATTGGACATCTAAGTCTCCCTCTGCTATTTTCCGAGCACAATTACTCATCTTTTCAAGAGGTATAAGAATATTTCTTCGCATGAAATATCCGACAATAAAAAAAGCAACTATTAATCCAACAAACGCTGCAATGATTTGCTTAAGTCTCGAATTACTATAATAAATCGTAACCTTACCAGTTACTTGTCCATCCTCAATGAGCGAAAACTGCTCGGATTTCATAAATGATTGTTCGTGGTTGGAAACAGATTGATAGATTGTTTCATTCAGGGCAGATTGAAGCAATACATTCATGTTTGTATTCTCTAGGTGTTTATTCAATCGGTTTTGCCAAACAGGGTCCTTCCAGTTTTTTAAATTCGTTTCGATGAGTTGAACCGTCTCTTTTATATCTGCCTTTTGTTTATCACTTATACCAAAACCGAGCGTCTTTGTTTCAAGTACCTGTGCAGCTACAAAAAAGAGCCAGGGGAATAAGAGGAGTAGAAACAGACAGATGACCGTAAACTTACGAATGCGTAAAGTTTTCATATTATTCTCCCTTGAATCGATACCCAATGCCCCAGACATTGATTATGAATTGTGGCTGGTTCGGTTCATCTTCAATTTTCTCGCGAAGTCTGCTGAGATGGACGCGAACAGTATGCTTGTCTCCTATTCCATCCCAAAACTTTTCAAGTAATTGGTCATAAGTAAACACATATTTTGGATGTTCGGCAAACAAACGAAGCAATTCATATTCCTTCGGTGTAAGCGAGATGATTCTCCCATCTATAAGCACTTCTCTCGTGGACAAATCGAGTGTAAGTCTGCCATATTTCAATACTCTTCGATCGAACTCCAGCTGTAAGCTTGTGCGCCTTAATACAGCTTTTACTCTCGCAACAATCTCTCCGGGTGAGGCTGTTTTCACGATATAATCATCTCCTCCGAGAGCTAGCCCCCTTATCTTATCAACATCATCACTTCTTGCACTTAAAAATAATATCGGAATATTGCTTTTTGTTCGTATTTCACGACATAACTCAAAGCCATTTTGTCCTGGCATCATAATATCTAGAATGATGCAATCAATTCTTTCAGCAGAAATGACGTCAAGTGCCTGAATAGAATTAAAAGCTGTTTTAACACGAAAACCGTCATTCTCTAAGAAATCCTTTAATAGCTCGACAATACTTTTGTCATCATCAACGACAAGAATTGTATGCATTTCCTTCACAACTATCCTCCATTTTCATAAAAGCATTTTCCAACTAAAATTAATCGAAATCCACCTTTAGTTTATCATTTTACAAACAGGGAACAAGCATTGTCAGTCGTTTTGTGATGAATCGTTATTGTTTTGTGACTTTTTTGTAGCTACGTCTGAGATATTTAAACGTTACTCTTTTGTTGTGGCATAAACGGCCAATATGTCAGTTTGTTCATTTAACAATTTGAAGGAGGTTTTCTAACATATGAGTACATTTAGTACTTTGTATTGTCTTACACTTTTCTGTTTTGTAGCGATTTTTATCATTAAAATGCGATATCGATCTAGAAATACCATTCAACATGACCGGCAGCTCTCCTCAATTCTTAAAAAACGATTGGCTGAAGGAGCGATTGATGAAATGGAATATCAAAGATTGATAGAGATTCTTACAAAAAAATAAAAATATTTAACCGAAACAAATGCAAAGAAATGTTCAGAGAATGGAGGCATTATAGATGAATGTTCAAATCGTCTTATTTGATGGATTTGATTTATTAGACGCGATTGCTCCTTTTGAAGTGTTTACTGCTGCTAATATGTACTCAAATGATGAGATCGTCGTTAAGCTTGTGTCTGCTGAGGGCGAAAGAATGGTAACGAGTGGAGTTAACAAGCTTAAACTCCAGGCAAGCGATAAACTTGATATAAGCTGTAAAGGAATCATTCTAGTACCAGGTGCATCTGGTTCTGTTGTAGGGAATGAGCTAGATTCAATACCAATGAAATTAAAACAGGCAACCGAGACAGAGTTAGGTCCTTTACTTAAACAAGCGATTCACATACCTGAAATCTTACTTGCAACAGTTTGCGGCGGTTCCCTCATTTTAGCAATGGATGGTTTATTAGAAGGGCGCCATGCTGTTACACATCATATGGGAATGGAGGTTTTAAGTGCTACAAAGGCGATTCCAATCCATGCACGCATCGTTGATGATGGGAATCTTATTACAGGTGGAGGGGTTACTTCTGGTCTTGATGTTGCACTTTACTTAGTTGAGCGTGAGTTAGGTCCACGTATCGCCCATTCGGTAGAACAATTATTTGAATATGAGCGTAGAGGAACGGTTTGGAAGCCTGAAGGAATATCACCTAAAGAAAGCCAACAAGAAGATTCAATTGATGAAACGCATGAAGATTCCTTCCTTGAACCAAATAAAAAAGTGAACTTTCAAGGAAAATGGGATACAACCATTACAACTCCGCTCGGAAACCTTTCCGTTCTATTTGATTTAGCATTAAAAGATGGACAAATAGTTGGAACTGCAAAGCAAGGCGAAGACGTTGTGTCATTAGACAATCTTCAATTTGCTGGGAACCAATTAAAATGGTCTATGAAAGTTACAAAACCATTGCGACTCTCTTTAAAATTTTGCGTTAATATCGAGAAAAATAAAATGTATGGGGAAGCAAAAGCTGGGCTGTTGCCTACATCAAAAGTAACAGGTCATCGTGTTTTGTTGACAGAGGAAAGCCGCCATGAAAAAAACGATTAAAGTAATCATCGTGATCATCTCAATTATGTGGGTCATGCATACAAGTTCAAAAAATTTTATAGTTGATCCAACTTTCGAAAAGTTTATTGGACGAAAGGATCAAATTTTAACGAATGAATGGCTATGGGGAATGATGATTCGGATTCATATCGTGCTCGCCATTCTCTCACTTATAACCGGTCCGCTAGGTGTTATAAAGGCTATTCGAGTAAAGGCTCTAAACTTTCATCGTTGGAATGGTCGGATATATGTCCTATCAATCCTTTTAAATTTCATTCCAGGTATTTATGTCTCCCTCTTTGCAACAGGAGGCTGGCTAAGCACGGTAGGATTCCTGATTTTAAATTCGTTATGGTTTGGAACAACGCTCAGAGGTTATCTTCTTATTAAGCGCCGAAACATTGTTTTACATAGTCAATGGATGATAAGAAGCTTCTTTCTTTCATTTGCCAATATGACAATCTATATCATTGTTTCATTAACACATTATGTTATGAACTTTTCTTATGGACACTCCTATACGATAGCTGTTTGGCTATGCTGGATAATGAATCTACTCTTAGCAGAAATCATCATTAGGAAAAAAGTAATCGGTTAAAACTAGTTCAAACATATGGCTAAAATAACATTTATTCAGAATGTGATAAATGTTATTTTAGCCTTAGTTTCCTTTTAAAAATTGTCCAAGAAAGCTCTTCATTATAAAATACTTGAAATTCTTTTTAGGAAAAAAATAGTTATTAAATTTAAAAACTAATCCTTTTCTCTAAACAAAAATGTGGTTTATGATTATAGATTAATTGCTTATATTTTTCTAAATCCTAAAGAGCTCCAAAGCTGGATGCCTTGCACGTTGATTTCGTGTACAGCTAAGGAAATTATCTTTTTACCTTTTTCTAATATTCTCGTTTCAAATTGAGAATATATTTTTTCGGCTAATCCGCTTCCCTGGTACTTTTTGTGAATAACAAATAAACTAATCCATGTTTTTCCGTCAGATGGATTTGATAGGCAGTAGTCGATTATCCCAATGTAGTCATCTTTATTTTTCATAAACAAACGTACAACCTCTAAATCTACACTTTCCCGAAACTCTTCTTCAACATCTTGTTCATCAATAGCTTCTTTACCTTTAGCTATCAAATTGTATGTTGGATTAGAGTTCATCATATCGATTTCTATATGCTTTTTATCAATCGTGTTTAATTCGAAGTGAATCACTTCTCACAATCTCCTTTAAAACAATATATTAAATACTAAGAAACTATTTATAGACTACTCAAATGCTCATGAATCAACTTCCATTCATTTGTTGAATCCTTTATAAAAATATTTGTTGCTCTTCCACTTCCCGAAACAAATGTACCGTTATGAAAACCTTGATAATGATATGTATAAACACATGTAGCTGTGTTATCGTCAACAGTTATCCACTTAACGTCATTTGCTGAATATACCTCATCCTTAATTACTTCCCACGCATTTTCAAAATAAGCTTGAATTTCGTTAATCGTCGAACAAGTTTTATCGGTAAACCAGTACAATGCATTCTCGTGAAGCACCTTTTTAACATTTTGAAAGTCATGGGAATTTGTCGCTTCTATATATTGCTTTAACGCGTCTTGATAATCCAAATTATGAAACCTCCACTTCATTTTTATAGCAGTTGCTCTTTTTAGATCAATAACGGCCTATAAATTCATAGCAACCCTACCTCATTGCTTTCTCTAAAATCTTATTAATAAAATTTGTTTTCCCATCGGTTTAAGCTGTTCGGTCTTTTGCCGTCTTTACCAAGTTCCTTTTTAACTGTACATATTCTTTAACGGCATCCGGATTGTTACGAAGATAATTTCGGAACGCTATATGTCTCGCTAATTCTTCGCTATTTTTATGACAGACATATAGATGATGTTCAATCCAATTTGTCTTTCTTCCATCCCATGGAACTAATGGATCCCTTCGTCCAAATGCTTCCCTTCCCTTAAAGCTCCAATTTTGCTGATGATCGTATCCTATTTTCTCAAGGTTACTTGTTACAGCTGGTAGCACAGAATAATCTTCAATGACAATATCTATATCTAAAATCGGCTTTGCTCCTAACCCTTTCACAGATGTACTTCCAACGTGTTCAATGCATATGATTAAATCTTCTAGTGTATTTTGGAGAACTTCCTCCAATAATCTAAACGCTTTTTCCCATTCTTCATCGTAATCGACTATTTCAATACCTGATTGGCTATTCTCCTTTTCGGACCTCACCATTAGCCCTCCAACCTGTAATACTTCAGCTCTCTATAATTTAAAACTACACATCAGCACTTAATAAATTGCCATCATAATCAAAATGAGTATGTATTCTATGTCCACCAAATAAATCGCCATCATCATATTCACAATAAAAATCATTCGCTCGAATAATGATGTCATACAGAGTAAGCGCTTTTTCAAATTGTTCCTTTGTTACATCATATTCTCCTGCTTCAACAGCATCCCAGTCTAGATTTTCATCATCCACATCATACTCTGGCCAAAAATCATTTTTATAAGCAATCAATTTCTCTGCAATGGCTTTTTTAGCATTTTTATCAAATTCCTCTAGGCGTATAAACAGCTTTTCTGCGCTTTTTTTCATCTCTTTAACATCTACACCTTCATGACTAATATCCAATTTCCAATGTATTTTTCCTTCATGTACCTCATATGCTTTCATTTCCTCATTGTATGTAAATACCCCAATAAGCTCACTTTTTATTGATTTTTCCATCTCCTACTTCCCTTCTTTTATTCTCATGTTTCGCTCTTTACATGTCGCATTTCTGCACGATAATAATGAAGAGTACTCTTTGCGATTTCCTATTTCGCCAGCACTTAAATACCTTTATATGTATAAAAAGAAATGGTATGAGATTCATCTTTGATTATTAATCAAAATAGACAGGCTCCTGGGGATTATGTAAATGTTTAAAAGCTAGTTGAATTTGAGATTCTGTATTTCTTGCTATAGATAATGCTGGTAGTTCATTTTCAGCAAAAAACTCGACAGCACTCGTTTCAATTCCTTCCTTTGCTTGCCCGCCAATTATTTCACATTGAATAAATAGCTTATATACGTGGTATGGGGAAAGAGGATGTGGGTGACACTTCTTATCAAATACAGCTATTAATTTTTTTGCTGTGACATCAAATCCTGCTTCTTCCTTTACTTCTTTTGCAGCAACTTCACTCGGAGTTAATCCAACGTCACCCCAGCCACCTGGCAAAGACCAATCCCCATCAGTATTTTCTCTTACCATTAAAATTTTTTGCTCCTTAAAAACAACAGCCCGAATATCAACCTTCGGGGTGGCATAACCAGTTTCATTAGCAAACAACTCTTTAATAACCGTCTTATCTATACCTGTTTGCTGTGACATCATTTCAACGCTAATATTTCTAATCAATTCAAATCTTTCCAGATCATAGATATCCTTTGAATATGTTAATCCTGCCTGTGCAATAGATTGCAGCTGCTTTGCCCATTCAAGCCATTTAGGTTCCATTTATCGTCACCACCAATTCAATTATACCTAAATATTACCATAATCCTTTTATAACCTTAAACAGCCGTTTATTTACCCATTCTGCTTCATTTGTCGATTAAAACTAACCTTGCTCCACCATTGGAATAACAATCTTAAAAACTATGCTACCTCTCTAAAATACTATTATTTTTATAATTATTTTTGTAAGCTAATGGTGTCATATTCATCGTCTTTCGAAATTTATCAATGAAATAGCTTGTACTGTTAAACCCAACTTGATATGCAACATCTGTAACATTAGCTTCGAATTGCTGCAGCAAAATTAAACTTTTTTGAATTCGATAATCTGTTACGTACTTCATGGGAGTTTTCTTTAAGATTCGTTTGAAATAACGGCAGCATTCGGAACGACTTATTTGACCCGCCCGTGCAATATCATCTAAGAGGACCTTCTCTGCATAATGCTGATGTATCCAATTTAACATCTGCTTCATCCGCTGATTCTTAACCACTTCTACCTGTTCGTATTCTAGTTGAATTCCATTCTCTATAAGGTTTTTCCAAATTAGTGTTAGATGTACACTTATGTCCATTTCATAATATCGAGGTTTTTGATTTATCAGTTGATTAATTTGCAAAATCGACTGTAAAATATTCTTCGCCCAAAGCTCTTTTGAAACTAATCGTATATAAGAAATATTTGTAGCCTGTATATAAGGGCTTACATAGATAGTATATAGCTCTTGTGATAAACCGAAGCTCGGCGAAACATTTAAACAAATATAGACACAACCTGAATTATTCTTATCTTTTGCCATGTGCAGGTAACCACTATTTATAAAAAGCCCCTCTCCCTCTTGAATCGAAACATCTTCTTCATTTATTTGAAATATTGCCTCTCCATTTACAACGAGAACAAATTGAAATTCATCATGCCAATGAAGTGGTATATACCCATTTATATTCTGATTAATCGTTGTTTCGTAACATGCAATTGGTAGTACAACCGTGCGATGTTCAGTTAATTCTCGTAAACTTTGATCAATCTGAAAATCTTTAATTTGCATACTTCCACCTCAATATTTTTATATTTTTACATTTGATTCATGTATTAATTAAAGGTATTCAAACTTATCATTTAAAAATATAACATTATTTTTATATTTTAAGGTGGAGAATCAATAATGAGCAGAAGAAAGGGAATATTTCTTGTTCTAACAGGTGCTATATTTTGGGGGATTGGTGGCACAGTTGCAAAAAAGCTTTTTCTACTCCAAATCGATGTAGACTGGCTTGTAACAACTCGATTACTCATAGCTGGATTCTTACTCTTGGCAGTGCAATTTTTCGGAAAGGACCGTTCCCAAATACTTGGGGTTTGGAAAAAGAGAAGGGATGCTATTCAATTATTGATCTTCGGTTTACTTGGTATGCTTGCAGTTCAATACACATATATGGCTTCTATTAAACATGGTAATGCAGCTGTTGCAACACTATTACAGTATTTAGCACCTGTAATGATTATTGTATACTTAGCTTTACGCAAACAAGCTGCTCTAACACGAAGAGATTTGTTATCTGTTTCGTTGGCTTTAATTGGTTGTTTTTTCTTACTAACTAACGGATCTATCTCTCAATTATCTGTGCCAACACCTTCAATCATTTGGGGGATTTTATCTGGAATAGCTTTAGCCTTTTATACTTTATATGCGATTCCTTTATTGAAACAATACGATTCCCTTGTCATTGTTGGATGGGCTATGATTATTGGTGGTTTTGCATTAAGTTTTATCCATCCACCATGGTTATTAGAATTTAAAAGCTTACCACTAGAAGTCTATTTATATTTAGTTTTCGTTATCATTTTTGGTACCATGATTGCCTTTTGGTTTTATATCGAAAGCTTACAAAGTCTACTACCTAAAGAATCGAGCCTTTTAGGAAGCATTGAGCCATTAGCAGCTGTTATAACGACAGTCTTTTGGTTAAAAGAGCCCTTTGGACCTTTTCAATGGGTTGGTACAAGTTGTATTATCGTAATGATTTTATTATTGGCTTTGAATAAAGGCTCTTCTCAAAAGGCCCATTGATGAAAGTAAAGTCTCTAGTTTTGCAAAGATAAACTTTCTTAACCTACTACTCATTTATTAATTTCCCAAAACGGGATAATAGAAAATGAAAAGGCGCCTTTTAATGATAGATAGGCGCCTAACTTATCAAACCGTTCACTCATATTTCAAAAGAGTAAAATGGTTATGCAATTCCCGTTCATTTATCGATATCCTAGTTGTAAGATCCTTCGTTCGCAACACAAAATCTTTAACACCGATAAACTCAGACTCTGCGATTAAATAGAATTGAGTTCCCTTTTTTAACCCTTTAAAGTTATTTTTCAGCTTATATACCTTCATCCTCTTTTCTAGCTACTCCCTTTTAAATCGATTTAATGAAAACTGAGAAATATCTATGTCATTCTTTCCTGAAATAATTAAGTTACTTAAGGCTTGTCCAACCGCACTGCTAAATTTGAATCCATGTCCTGAGAATCCTGCTGCAATCGCAACGTTGGAATGCTTTGGATGCAGATCGATAATGAATTTCTCATCAGGTGTCAGAGTATACATACAGGTTTTTCCATACTTTAGCTCTCCAGTATTCGGGATATATTGATGCAAAAATCCGACTAAATCACCTTCATCCTCTTGCTTCTCCCCAAATCCTTTCATTGCTTCATCCGGATTTATTTGCTCTCCTCCATCATGGCGGCCAACCTTTAAGCCAGAACCATCAATACTCGGAAAGCCGTAATAAAGTCCTTGAGGTGTCTCAAAGGCAAAGGCCGGAAAATAGTGATGATGATAGATCGCTTCTTTAGCATGAAACCATGCAAATGTCTTTCTCACAGGTGTAAGTGGAACATCCAAATCCAACATCGAAAGGAGGCTCCCTGACCATGCTCCTCCAGTAACTACTAACGAATCCGCGGAAAAGCTCTTATCATCTGTCTTGATAGTGACAGCATCATTTTGAACGGAAATGTCCTTTACTCTACTATTTGATAGAATCGTAGCACCGTTCCTTTCAGCAAGCTCTTGGTATGCTTTAATGCTTTCCTCACATTTTAATACTCCAGACGTAGGTTCATAACAGCCGATAAATTCATTAGGTAACGTAATTCCAGACCAACGCTGATGAATTTCCTCCGAATCCATTACATCAAGTGGCAATGAATACTTTTTAGAGCTTTTCATAATATTTTGAATAAAATCTGACTTTTCCTTCCCAACATTGAGGACTCCTGTTTGAATAAATACTTGTTTTCCCGTTTCCTTTTCTAATTCATCCCATAATTGTTGAGCTCTAAGAATGAATGGGACATATTCCTCTCCCTCAGCATATGCATAGCGAATAATTCTCGTTTCACCGTGATGGCTTCCTTTATTATGTGGTGGATTAAAGGAGTCTAACAATAACGTTTTTTTCCCACTCTTTGATAAAAAATAACCTGCTGCCATTCCCATTGAGCCTGCACCAATAACGATTACATCATACTTCATATTTATTAACCTCCAAAACGAATCAAAGACACTCTTATATTCAATACATTATAATTGATATGCAACCCTTGCTTAAAATAAATTTTTATAAATTCTGAGTATATTAAAGAATTCGGTTATTTTTTATCATTCAGTTCGTCCGCAAAAGTCATTTTCAATAAATGAATTTAGATTTCCCAAGCATCCTTTAATAGGCTAATGCCTGTATCAATTTCCGCTTCTCGCAAACCTCCAAAGCCTAACAAAACTTGGGGGCTGCTATCTATAACACCATCATAATAGATTGATAAAGGGTATACCTTTACGCCTGCCTTTAACGCTTTTTTTATTAACTCCTCTTCACTCATCCTATTTTTTACCTCTAACACAATGTGAAGTCCGGAATTTTCTCCTATGACCTTTACCTTATTTCCAAAATAGCGTTTGATCGATAACATTAATACTCCATGCTTTTTACGGTAAAGGGTTCTCATTTTATTTAAATGACTTTGAAAATACCCCTCTTTCATAAAACGATAAAGGGTTTCCTGATGGAGCCTTGAAGCCGTTTGCTTATATATTGTAAAGCTTTCCTGATATGGATGAATGAAAGATGGTGGTAATACTATATAACTTATACGAATAGAGGGAATCAACGACTTAGAAAATGTTCCTAGGTAAATCACCCTTCCTTTTGTATCGAGCCCCTGCAAGGAAGGGATCGGCTGGCCTTTGTATCGGTATTCACCATCATAATCATCTTCAATGATAAACCCGTTGTTCATCTCAGCCCATTTTAACAATTCCAATCGGCGTGATATCGGCATGATCATCCCATTAGGAAATTGATGGGATGGTGTCACATAAACAACCTTAGCCTCGCTATCGATTAATTGCTTCATCTCTATACCGTCACGATCTAATGGGATTGGGACTGTTTTTGCTCCTAAATTGTTCATAACAGCTTTAATGCGATGGAATCCAGGATTCTCAATACCATATAAATTGTCCTTCCCAATTAACATCACTAATAATGCGATAAGCATCTGAGTACCTGCTCCGATAATAATTTGGTCTGCTTGGCATCGAACACCCCTTGATGCATATAGATGCTTTGCAATTTCTTCTCTAAGAGGCAGCTCCCCTTGTGGATTTCCTAGCTGAAACAATTCACCTTGATCCTCATATAAGGACTGTATCGTTATTTTCCTCCACAATGAATATGGAAAATGATCAATATCTACATTCCCTGAATTAAAATCAAAACTAATCGTTTCTTCTCTGTTATCTACTTGCTCCCATTGTTTGGGAGCTTTTCCCCCTATAGATAGTTCATTTTCAAATGCTGTAACAAATATTCCCTTCCGCGGTTTACTTTCAATGTATCCTTCCGCATTTAACTGCTCATAGGCCGTTTGAATCGTATTTAAGCTTAAGCCAAGGTAAGAGGAAAGCTTTCTTTTGGACGGCAGTCTTTCTCCAGGCTTTATTCTTCCACATACAATTTCTTGCTTTATGTAATTTGCTAATTGAATATAAAGCGGTGTGTTAACTTTTCTATTCAAGTATGGTGTAAGCTCAATCACATTTTCCACCTCTTAATCTGGTACTATTAAATTCACCATAACTGATACTTTTGATTATACCAGTTTGTGGTTTAATAATCATAATTTCATTTAGGAGTTGAGAGTATGATGCAAAATACAACTTTCATTAAGGAACTGAAAAACTTGCAGGAGTGGAAGGAAGCCTATCCAGTCATGAAGCAGCTAAGAACCGCTCTGGATGAGGACAGTTATCTTCAATTAGTACACGAAGCAACAGAAAAAGAAAATTATAAAATAGCTGCTTTATATCATAATGAAAAAATTGTTGCCGTAGCAGGCTTTATGCCGATGATCACTCTGTACAATGGCAGGTTCATCTGGGTTTGTGATTTAGTTACAGATATTGCTTATCGCTCAAAGGGATATGGTGAAGCACTTTTGCGTTATGTCCATAGCTGGTCTCAGGAGAATGGCTATGATCTTGTTTCCCTCTCCTCAGGGCTACAACGATTAGATGCACATCGTTTTTATACAAATAAAATGGAATATGAGAAGGTTAGCTATGTTTTCTTAAAAAGGCTATAAATCCTTAATTCTCTTATGTACGAGCAAAAGCCGAGAAGATTATTGACCCTAACTATACTAATCTGGTAGTCTCATAGATATTAAAAGAAGCGTTAGTAGTTGGAATTAGTACAACTTCAGGCATTTCAGAGGATGTAATCAACGATTATGAGACAAACAAAGGTGGCTTCAATGTAATGTAATGTAATACTGCTAGTGAAATATTACAAGAGTCAATGTGAGTTTAGAAAAAATGGGGTTAAAAGAGAAAACTAAAATAAAAAGTGATAGGATTTGATAGTAAAATATGGTGAGTGCTCCTAATAATATAAATTTTGAATATCAATTCATTAGTAATAAAGGAATTATTTCCAATAAGCTTAGAAGGGACGTCCCCTCCATTTTAGCTGTCGAGGCCATGCTTACAATCAAAATCAATGACGAAATATATTTTCAAGCCGAGCTTCCTATCCTAGAGTTTTATAAGGCTTTGTTTAAATGGAAGGAAAATATATCAAAAGATCATATACCGGAATTTCATTACTATACTATTGAATATGACGATTACGAAGATGGTGCGATTATTTCATTACTCCCGTTTTCTAATAAGGCTAGAATTAAATCGATATGGGCAGAATTAGATATTGATAATGTCTTTGAGCTAAATTATATTGTTCCTCAAGTTTGTGCCTTGGAGCAAAAGTTAAGAAAAGATATAGAAGAATACTATGGAATCGACTTAAAAGACTTTATGAAACATATTCCATATAGTTTAAATAGACATTAAGTAAAAACGCCAACTATGAACGAAATGAGTTGGCGTTTAATTTCAGGATTAAGAATAACAGGATTGAATTCTCTACTAAATAACTTCAACAAAACTTGAAACATCTTAGTTATAAAAGTTATAAATCAAGACCAAATTCGATATTGATAAATAACATTTTATAACCCAATGCTTTATATAAAGCTATTGCCTTTTGATTTTCTCCAAATACACCTAGTGTAGCTTCCGTTTTCCCATTGCTTTTTAGAAACTTTAAAGCCTCTGTAATAAGCGCTTTCGCCATTCCTTTTCGTCTCCACTCATGTAAGACAAAAATATTCTCTGTCGCGCTTCTTTCTTCACCTAATCCCCAGGTCATGACACTCCCGACGATTTTGTCACCAGCAAATGCTGTGAACGTATCCCATTCAGAACCGTTCTTTGTCCATTGCAGTCGATTTAAGCTCCATGATACTCCATTATCATCACTTTCGGCCTCAGCTCGCAAATATTCCTCTTGTTCAGCTTCAGTATCCATTTTCCAATTGATGATTTTCATATGATCTGAAATTGGGAAATTCGGAATTTCCTCTGTTAAATCACGTTTCATAATTAGATGGTTTCGTATCACATAAAAACCTTTTGCGAGGAAATAATCCATTTCATCTATTTCATCCGAAGGGATCGTGTGACTGATAGTTACATTTTTATCAGGATATTGGTTCCTTATCTCATTCGCTCTATTTAATAAAGTAGAAAACAATTCATCTTTAATTTCTATTGGACAATGAAATTTTCCATTTAAAGAAATAGATAAATTTAATTTATAAACAAAATGAGATGGCTTCGTGTTCTTATCAATAAAAAACCATGTTTGATCTGGTTCTAAGTGACCTATCCCTACTATATTTTCCTCCGTATCAACCGCACAAAATATATTGGAAGCTTCATAGTCACGATTGTACCTATACGCTAGCATTGATAAGAAATCAAATTCAGCAATTTTATCCGCATCTGTATCTATATAATTTCTTATTGTATACTTCTGATTTTCAGTTACTGACATATAATTAATATCCTCCTCATGTTTTCATTCAAACCTAAAACTCCATGATAATTTGTATGTTTAATCATCTTCATCACCCTTTTTCTGTTTATAAACCCATCATATTTGACACACTAAATTTTGGCAATTGGTATCTTCCGCTATAACCTTCCTGCTCCCTTCAGCAATCAATAAAAAAAGACCGCATTTCGCGATCTTTTCGTTTTAGTTGCAACATTGTATATTTCTCATTGTTAAATAAATAGCCTTCAACATATATCAGCCGTCAATTATCCTAATGCTACATCGAGAATCATCATTAAAACAAACCCAACCATTAAACTCATTGAAGCTAAATCTTTATTTCCTTTTTCTTGTGAGCTTGGGATTACTTCTTCTGCTACAACAAATATCATTGCTCCAGCGGCAAAGCTTAATGCATAAGGTAATAATGGTTCAATAAACGAGACAGCCAGCGCGCCAATGACCGCAGCAATCGGTTCAACCATTCCCGAAAATTGACCGTAGAGGAAGCTCTTTCTCCGCGACATCCCTTCCCCTCTTAAAGGCATAGATACAGCAACACCTTCTGGAAAGTTCTGAATCCCAATTCCTAGTGCTAAAGTTAATGCCCCAGCTAAAGAAGCTTCTGTTCCCCCATTTGCAAGTGCACCAAAAGCAATTCCGACAGCTAGCCCTTCAGGAATATTATGAAGAGTTATCGCAAGAACTAACAGAGTACTTCTTTTTCGCTCTTTCCGATAAAACCCTTCCGCTTTGTCAATCGATGTATTTGGATGAAGATGTGGTAAAAGCTTATCGATTCCCCACAAAAAAATACCGCCTAATAAAAATCCAAATGCTGCTGGAAACCAAGCTCCAATTGCATTGTTTTCAGACATTTCAATGGCTGGTCCGAGCAAAGACCAATAACTTGCGGCAATCATTACACCACCAGCAAACCCTAGCATGCTATCTAAAAGTCGTTGGTTTATTGTTTTTGTTGCGAAAACGAGCGTTGCCCCTAATGCAGTCATACCCCATGTAAATAAAGTAGCGATAAATGCTTGTGTTACCGGATTAAAATTTTGAAAAAAATCAACCATGAGAAGGACTCCTTTTTAATAATCGATAAAATTTAGAGCAATTTCAAAATGTTTACCTCGTGAAACATTTTAGTCCTAAGTAAAATAATAGTCAAACATTTAATACTAAAAAAAGAGGCTGGGACAAAAGAGGCCACTGAAAAACTTACGTTTTTTAATTTTATTTCAAGATCGTAAACGAAAAAGGCGACTATCCGTTCATTTTTTGGACGGATAGTCGCCTTTCTT
>NZ_JBQENT010000046.1:0-44927 GCF_052044855.1 Metabacillus sp. 22489 | reverse complement strand
AGAAGTTTCAAGCGTTTTAGAGCAAAGATTTTATTAACACATAAGTATAAAAAAGTGGGTGTTCATGTTGGATAAGGGAGAAGTAAGATTTACTTCACCCCAACATTTGACGTTGAACCTTTATTTTGAGTAATTTTTCATCATGGCCTTTATGATGAAGATTTTGTAAGAGAACTTTTTTGAAAAGAATATGTCTGCTACATTATCCCAGTATATGTTTACAACATATTACACAAAATGAAATTGTGTTAAAAATATTGCAGACAAAAGGTGAAGCAAAGATGGATGGAAGAAAGAAGCTCGATTTGTTAGCAGTATCATCTGTTCCACTTGTAATGACTTTAGGAAATTCTATGCTAATCCCTGTTCTACCTCAAATCGCTAAAAAACTAAATATTAGTGCATTTCAAGTTTCGTTAATCATTACAGTTTACTCGATAGTGGCGATTGTATTAATACCAATTGCAGGATATTTATCTGATCGATATGGTAGAAAAATGATAATGGTTCCGTGCTTAATCATTGCAGGCTTAGGTGGAGCGGTATGTGGTTGGGCTTCTTTAACACTAGATGACCCATTCCTATTCATTATAATTGGGAGAATATTACAAGGGGTTGGTTCTGCTGGTGCTTTTCCTGTTGTAATTCCTTTAGTTGGGGATATGTTTAAGGATGATGACGAGGTCACTGCAGGGTTAGGTATGACAGAAACAGCAAATACTGCGGGAAAAGTCTTGAGTCCCATAATTGGAGCCACATTAGCATCATTTATATGGTATCTTCCATTTTGGTTTATTCCTTTTTTTAGTTTAATAAGTGTTATTTTAGTATTTTTCCTTGTGAAAGTACCGAAAAAGAAAAAGGAAAATAAACAGACATTTAAAGAATTTACAATTAGTATAAAAGTGGTTTTTAAAAATAATGGCAAGTGGCTTTTTGCGGTTTTTATGGTCGGTTGTATCATTATGTTTGTTTTATTTGGCATATTATTTTATTTATCAGATATGCTTGAGACGCGATACGAAATTAATGGCATTCAAAAGGGGCTAGTTCTAGCTATACCTTTATTGGCTCTTTCAGTAAGTTCCTTTGTTGCTGGTAAGAAAATTGGTGAAAGTAAAAGTGTGATGAAGGCTGTGACCGTAGTAGGTATGGGCTTAGTAACAATATCGTTTATTGCATTAAGAGTACAACATTCCCTTTATTATTTAATCGCATTTTTAGTAATAACCGGTATTGGAATTGGCATGACGTTGCCAAGTCTTGACGCAATCATTACAAAAGGAATCAAAAAGGAGCAAAGAGGCACAATCACATCTATCTATAGTTCAATGCGTTTTATTGGAGTAGCTCTTGGACCACCGATCTATTCTTATATAATGGCTAAAAATGAACACCTTGTTTATTACTTTTCTGGTGGTATAAGTCTTTTGGCTGTAGTAATTGTTTTACTTTTTATAAGACCAAAAAAGGATCCGCAAAAAGAATCAAAATCAAATCGTATGCCTAAACTTGCGTAAATTGGACATGAGGTGTCTCTTCAATAGGGAAAGCTTTCCTTAAGAGGTACCTCATGTATTTATTTGTTTGAATATAGAAGGTTTTTTATAGAAAGAATAGAAGTAGAAAAAGGTATATTATTTTCTAATGTATTCACGTATTGATATAATTACAGGATATACAAGAAAATAAGCGATTCAAAAAGGAGGGTATCCATGTCTTATATTAATGAAGAAACAACAGAGATAAATGGATTGTCATTACATACAATCCCAACGACAAAATTTAAAACGAATACAATTGTGTTAAAATTACTTTCCCCACTTAATGAGAAAGATGTTACATATCGAGCTTTACTTCCATATGTTCTTCAAAGAGGGACAGAGAGCTTTCAAACAAGTACAAGTTTAAGGCAGCATTTAGATGAATTATACGGTGCAACACTTTTTGTTGATTTATCTAAAAAAGGTGAAAACCATGTCATTTCCTTTCGGATGGAAATTGCAAATGAAAAATTTTTATCTAATCAAACACCGTTATTGGAAAAGGGATTAGAGCTGCTAGCTGAAATCGTATTAAAGCCAGTTCTTGATGGAGAAGCATTTAAAGAGGACGTTGTCACACAAGAAAAACGAACATTAAAACAACGTATCCAATCAGTGTTTGACGATAAAATGAGGTACTCAAATTTACGATTAGTTCAAGAAATGTGTAAAGGCGAGCCTTATGCTCTACACGTTAATGGGGAAAAAGATGATGTCGACAAAATTACAGCGAAATCACTTTATGAATACTACCAGTCAGTGCTTAAAACAGACAAAATCGATTTATATGTTGTTGGAGATATCGAGCAGCAGGAGGTAGAAAGCTACGTTAAAAAATATTTTGATTTCGAAAATTCACACCAACAAATAACGCCAACTATAAACAAGCAGGAAGTACAAGAAAATGAAGTAATTGAGAAGCAGGATGTAAAGCAAGGAAAATTAAATATCGGGTATCGTACAAATAGTACATATCGTGATAACGATTACTATGCTCTACAACTTTTCAATGGTATATTTGGCGGTTTTTCTCATTCTAAATTGTTTATTAATGTTCGTGAGAAAGCAAGCTTGGCCTATTATGCTGCTTCAAGAATTGAGAGCCATAAAGGACTCTTGATGGTCATGTCCGGAATCGAGGAAAAAAATTATGAGCAAGCGGTTTCGATTATTAAGGAACAAATGAACGCAATGAAAAAGGGTGATTTTTCAGACCAAGAAATTGAGCAAACGAAAGCTGTCATTCGAAATCAACTACTGGAAACAATCGATACTCCATATGGATTAGTTGAAATCGTTTATCATAATGTGATTGCTCAAATAAATCGTTCATATGATGACTATTTAAATGGAATTGCAAAAGTTACGAAAGACGAAATTGTAAAGGTAGCAGAAAAAATTGAGTTAGATACAATTTACTTCTTAAAAGGAATGGGGGAGAATGCATGACAAATCCTATTCGCTTTGACCAGTTACAAGAAGAGCTCTACTATGAAAAGATGGAAAATGGGTTAGATGTCTATGTATTACCTAAAAAAGGATTTAATAAAACGTACGCAACGTTTACAACGAAATATGGATCAATTGATAATCGCTTTGTCCCATTAAACAAAGATAAGATGGAAACAGTTCCTGATGGAATTGCCCATTTTCTTGAGCACAAGCTTTTCGAAAAAGAGGATGGAGATGTTTTTCAACAATTTAGTAAACAGGGTGCCTCTGCAAACGCATTTACATCGTTTACAAGAACCGCCTACTTATTTTCGAGTACAAGTAATGTAGAGCAAAACCTTGAAACATTGATCGATTTTGTACAATCACCATATTTTTCTGAAAAGACGGTGGAAAAAGAAAAAGGAATTATTGGTCAAGAGATTAATATGTATGATGACAATCCTGATTGGCGTCTATATTTTGGATTAATCCAAAACCTATATCAAAATCATCCAGTACGAATAGATATCGCGGGAACAATCGAGTCGATTGCGAAAATAACGAAGGATTCTTTATATGAGTGCTACCATACATTTTATCATCCGAGCAATATGCTGTTGTTTATTGTCGGAGCTGTTGAGCCAGAAGCAATTTTAAAGCAAGTAAGAGAGAATCAGCAGAAAAAAGATTTTACTCCACAATCTGAAATAAAGAGAGAATTTCCTAATGAGCCTGCTGAGGTACACAAAAAAATTGAAAAATTGAAAATGAATGTTCAAAGCTCAAAATGCTTAGTTGGATTGAAGGCGAAAAATCCTAATAGAAAAGGAAAAGATTTATTAAAATACGAGCTATCAATGAACATTATTTTAGATATGTTATTTAGTAAAAGCTCAAAACATTATGAAGAGTTATATAGCCAAGGATTAATAGATGATACCTTTAGCTATGATTACACAGAAGAGAGCGGCTTCGGATTTGCTATGATTGGCGGGGACACGGATAACCCAGATGAATTAGCAAATAAAATTCAACAGATCTTACTTAATGCAAAAAATAATGGCTTTGATTTTACATCCTTTACAGCAGCTAAAAATAAAAAAATTGGTGCTTTTTTAAGAGCAATTAACTCACCTGAATATATTGCTAATCAGTTTACACGATATGCATTTAATGACATGAATTTATTTGATGTTGTGCCAATGCTAGAATCACTAACTGAAGAGGATGTTACGAAGACTTTAAATGAAGCAGTTGAAGAAAATTTATTTACAGTATGCCAAGTAATACCTAAATAATATGAAATGATTATAAGAGGGTGGCTCAAGAGCAACGGTTTTAGACCCCTCAAACACAAAATATAGGTTCGTCTACTATATATCGGTGTTTGTTGAAGGTGTCAGACCCTTCCTGAGTCACCCTCTTCTTAGGGAGAGAGTAGAGGTAATAATGGAAAAGTATGCTTTAGTTACAGGTGCAAGCGGTGGAATTGGTAAAGCAATAACATTAAAGCTTATAGAGGATGGTTATCATGTCTATGCACATTATCATCAAAACGAGCAGGAAGTCCAATATTTAATTGATTCCATTTCTGATGCTAAGCAAATGATTATACCGATTCAGGCTGATTTAGCAAATAGCACTGGTGTCGATCATCTTGTTCAATCAATGAAAATGCCTATTGAATTATTAGTAATAAATAGTGGGATTAGCTTTTACGGTCTAATGACCGATATGAGTGAGGAGGAGATGAAGCAAATGATTGCCATTCATCTTACAAGTCCTTTTAAACTTACGCAAAAAATCATCCCATCTATGATTAGGAAAAAGTCTGGGAATATCATTGTCATTTCTTCAATTTGGGGAATTACTGGTGCTTCTTGTGAAGTTTTATATTCAATGGTAAAAGGAGGACAAAACTCCTTTGTAAAGGCGTTAGCGAAGGAGCTTGCTCCAAGTCAAATTCGTGTCAACGCGATTGCGCCAGGAGCAATTGAAACAAAAATGCTTTCAAATTTTACATCTGAAGAGCTAAATGAGTTAAAAGAGGAGATACCTCTTGGACGATTAGGCCATCCTGATGAGGTAGCGGATGCAGTTTCATTTCTTGCCTCTAAACAATCCTCATACATAACTGGACAAGTTCTTTCCGTAAATGGTGGTTGGGTATAAATCACATGGACAAAGGAGTCTCATTCTTTAAAAATATAGCATGTTTTTTGAATTTATAAGGAATAATTGTTTAGTGGGTAAGGAACAATAAAGCATGTAACAATTATAAAGGAGGTACTCCTATGTCTGTATTAGAAAATTGGGATGAGTGGAAAAATTTCCTTGGTGACCGTTTACATCATGCACAAAATGAAGGTATGAATGATCAGGTTATCAATAATTTAGCGTTTGAAGTTGGTGACTACTTAGCTAAACAGGTCGACCCAAAAAACACTCAAGAACGTGTCCTTGCAGATCTTTGGAGTGTTGCAAATGAACAAGAGCAAAAGGCAATCGCAAATATGATGGTTAAACTTGTTCAAAATAACGGATCACAACAGTAAAAAAGAGAGGAGCTAATCCTCTCTTTTTTACTATATCATTTCCTTAGTAGTTGTCATCCTAAATGTTAAGAATATCCGATTTTAAATTGAGGAAAGCCTTATTTTAAAGTCTTCTATTATAATTTATTAATATTCTCGAAATGTTCATTCATAATTCTTTCCTCTTTTGGTAAAATCATATATGATATGTAATAGTGGTTGAAAAAAGGAGGGACTTATTTTATGCCATATGAATGGTATTTTGAATATCAAATTCAAAAAAACCGTCCCGGGCTTCTAGGTGATATTTCATCTTTACTAGGAATGCTATCGATTAATATTATAACGATAAATGGTGTTGATGATTCCAGGCGGGGGCTTTTGCTAAAATGTGAAAGCAATGATCAAGTAAGACGCCTTGAATCAATTCTAAAAACGATGGATAATATAACGGTAACAAAGCTAAGAGTTCCAAAATTAAGGGATCGACTAGCCGTTCGCCATGGCAGATACATACAAAGAGATGCAGATGATAAAAAAACTTTCCGTTTTGTTCGAGATGAACTTGGACTACTTGTTGATTTTATGGCAGAATTATATAAACAAGAAGGACATAAATTAATTGGCATTAGAGGTATGCCAAGGGTTGGAAAAACAGAATCAATTGTCGCTTCAAGCGTCTGCGCTAATAAAAAGTGGCTATTTGTTTCCTCCACTCTATTAAAGCAAACGATTCGCAGCCAATTAATTGCAGAGGAATATCACGAAGATAATGTATACATTATCGATGGAATTGTCTCAACTAGAAGAGGTACTGAGCAGCATCTCCAATTAGTTAGAGAAATTATGAGGCTTTCAGCAACAAAGGTTGTTGAACATCCTGATATTTTTGTGCAAAATACGGAATATACAATTGACGATTTTGATTATATAATTGAAATTCGGAATGAACCTGATGAAGAGATCACATATAAGGATGTCGAAGAGCCACAAATGTCGTTTGATTCATCAAGTTTTTCAGGATTTGACTTTTAGTTATGGGGTGTTACGGTTGAGTGAATTAGGAAATCGACTGAAACAAGCAAGAGAGGAAAAAAACATTAGCTTAGATGACCTTCAAAATATGACGAAAATTCAGAAGCGTTATCTTTTAGCGTTAGAAGAAGGAAATTATTCAATCATTCCAGGGAAATTTTATGTTAGAGCTTTTATTAAGCAATACGCGGAAGCTGTTGATATAAATCCAGATTCGATATTTGAGGACTTTAAAAATGAGGTTCCAAGTACGAGCAATGATGAGATCCCTGAACAATTATCGAGAGTGAAAACTCATAGGGAATTACCAAAATCAGCATCTAAATTTTTGGATCTTTTCCCAAAAATATTAACGGTCGTTGTCATTATTGCAATTGCAGTTGGGCTATGGGTTTGGAGGCAAAATGCTGCCGAAAATAATACAGATGCAAAACAGGAATCCATTACAGACCAAAGCGAGACCGAATATACAAATAATGTTGAAAATACACCAGCAAACGATAATCAAGCTGCAGAAGAAGAGCCAGCTGTAGATGAAAATGATTCTACAAATGCTGAAGAGGTAACTCCAGAAGAGGAAACACCAAAACAAGCAATAACAGTTAAGGAGTCCAGTGGATCTTCTACAGTTTATGAACTTACTGGTACTGACAAGTTTGAACTTGAAGTTATTGCGAAAAGTAAATCATGGGTAAGTATAAAAAATGATAAAGGTAAAACGTTTATTGGTAAAGTGATTTCTGAAGGTGAATCTGAAGTAGGAGATTATACGGCTGAATCTGAAATTACTGTAAGAGTAGGTAATATTCCAGGTACTGATTTAAAAGTTAATGGTGAACTGATTAAGTATGAGGATGCGAAAAGCTCTCCGCAAAATATTACGATTGTCTTTAAAAAAGAGTAGGACTGACACAAGTATTGTTCTTGTACACCAATCTTGATTGATAAGTTGAGATTGGTGTACGATCTTTGTGTCGTCCTTTTCTTTATCCTACTAAAGAAGGAATTTCTAGCTTTTAAATACATAATTACTTGCAGAAATTTGATTTATGACAGAACTATTTTATAATTTATGAAATTGTATACACAACAACGGAGGAATTAGAAGATGAATTTACCTAATAAAATTACAATCTCAAGAATTTGTTTAATCCCAGTGTTCATGATTATTATGTTAGCCCCATTTAATTGGGGAGTGTTAACTTTTGGCAATGAATCGATCCAAGTCACACACTTAGTTGGGGCAATTCTTTTTATCGTAGCGTCGACAACTGATTGGATTGATGGTTATTATGCACGGAAATTGAATCAAGTGACAAATCTCGGAAAGTTTTTAGATCCATTAGCGGATAAGCTTCTTGTATCAGCAGCATTGATTATTTTAGTTCAGCTTGGTCTTGCACCTTCATGGATGGTTATCTTGATCATTAGTCGAGAGTTTGCAGTTACAGGATTAAGAGCGATTCTTGCTGGTGAAGGTGAAATTGTTGCTGCAAATATGTTAGGGAAAATTAAAACGTGGACGCAAATCATTGCAATAAGCGCGTTATTGCTACATAATTTACCATTTGAATTTATCAATCTTCCATTTGCAGATCTTGCTCTATGGGTAGCAACCTTTTTCACGATTATTTCAGGGTATGACTATTTTATTAAAAATAAGCATGTGTTTGTGAACTCAAAATAAAATTTGTGAAATGGGGATGCGTTAATATGAATACACGTACGGAAATTATTGCAGTTGGTTCCGAGCTATTACTCGGTCAAATCGTCAACAGTAATGCACAATTTTTATCTGAGCAATTAGCTAAAATGGGGATAAATGTCTATTATCACACTGTTGTTGGCGATAATGCTGGCAGACTGAAAGAAGCGATAGAGGTTGCACAAAAACGTTCAAATGTAATCATTTTTACCGGTGGTTTAGGACCGACAAAGGACGACTTAACGAAAGAAACAATTGCTAATGTTTTAGGAAAAGAGCTTGTGTATGATGAAGAAGCATTGGCGAGCATTGAACAATATTTTATTCGAACGAAGCGTACAATGTCTGAAAATAATAAAAAGCAAGCACTTGTTCTTGATGGGGCTCATATATTGAAAAACGATTTTGGTATGGCACCAGGTATGGCAGTTGAAGTAGAGCAAAAGATTTATATGCTATTACCAGGACCTCCAAGTGAAATGAAACCAATGTTTCAAAACTATGGTAGTAAATATTTCATTCAAACTCTCGGTATTCAGGAAAAGATTATTTCAAGAGTATTAAGATATTTTGGAATTGGTGAATCCCAACTTGAAACAGATATTCAAGATATTATTGATGAACAACTGAATCCAACAGTTGCTCCATTAGCTGCTAATGGTGAAGTAACTTTACGCCTGACAGCTAAGCATACTGACGAAATGGTTGCGAATCAAATGCTAGATGAGGTTGAGCAAAAAATTAATCAACGTGTTGGAGAATTTTTCTATGGATATGAGAACACAACACTTGTTGAAGAGCTTTTTAAGCTTTTAATTGGAAAAAACAAAACACTATCAGCAGCTGAGAGCTTAACGGGTGGAATGTTTTCAGAGTACATGACTGGAATTGATGGTGCTTCAAAAGCATTTAAAGGGAGCATTATTACATATACGAATGAAGTGAAAGCAAATATACTTGGTGTATCTGAAAAGACATTAGAAACATATGGAGCCGTAAGCAGTCAATGTGCTAAAGAAATGGCGGACCAGGTAAGGAAAATGGCAAATAGTGATATTGGAGTAAGCTTTACTGGTGTGGCTGGCCCTAATTCCCTTGAGGGACATCCTGTTGGAACAGTTTATATCGGGATTTCAGCAGAAGGAACAGATACTCAAACGTTCAAATTTAATTTCACTGGTACAAGAAACGGAATTAGAATAAGAACGGTAAAATATGGATGCCACCATTTAATTAAACTATTATCAGAAGAATGATATAATTAAACTTTAAAGGCTGTCTTTCTTTTATGAGGCAGCCCTCTTTATTTTTGAGAGAAAATTCATCTGAATTAAAATAAGAAATTTTAATAGAGAAATGGGCAGGTAATCGATTTTTCATTTAATGAAAACAAACTTTTTAAAGAGTTTTCTCTGTAAAAATAATCGAATGAATGTTCGATTTTTTACTTGGCAAATGGTTTAAAAAGCGTTATATTAATTATAGATACGATTAAAGGAGGAAATTTAGTGAGTAACCGTCAAGCTGCGTTAGATATGGCGTTAAAACAAATAGAAAAGCAATTCGGTAAAGGTTCCATCATGAAATTAGGGGAACAAACAGATAGAAGAGTTTCGACTATCCCAAGTGGGTCACTAGCACTTGATGCTGCATTAGGAGTTGGTGGATATCCACGTGGTAGAATTATAGAAATTTATGGTCCTGAAAGTTCAGGTAAAACAACTGTTGCACTACATGCAATTGCAGAGGTGCAAAATCAAGGTGGACAAGCTGCATTTATTGATGCTGAGCATGCTCTAGATCCAGTCTATGCTCAAAAACTAGGTGTTAATATCGATGAACTTTTATTATCACAACCAGATACAGGTGAGCAAGCGCTTGAAATTGCTGAAGCCCTTGTTCGTAGTGGTGCTATCGATATTCTTGTTATTGACTCTGTTGCAGCATTAGTTCCAAAGGCGGAAATCGAGGGGGAAATGGGAGACTCTCACGTTGGTCTTCAAGCTCGATTAATGTCACAAGCATTACGTAAACTATCAGGTGCTATTAATAAATCAAATACAATTGCTATTTTTATTAACCAAATCCGTGAAAAAGTTGGGATTATGTTCGGAAATCCTGAAACAACTCCAGGTGGCCGTGCGTTAAAATTCTATTCAACTGTCCGCTTAGAGGTTCGTCGTGCTGAGACACTTAAACAGGGTAATGATATGGTTGGTAATAAAACGAAAATTAAAGTTGTCAAAAATAAAGTTGCTCCTCCGTTCAAGGTAGCAGAAGTTGACATTATGTATGGTGAAGGGATTTCTAAAGAAGGAGAAATCATTGATTTAGGTTCAGAGCTTGACATCGTACAAAAAAGTGGAGCTTGGTATTCATATAATGAAGAGCGCTTGGGACAAGGAAGAGAAAATGCGAAGCAATTTCTCAAGGAGAATCCAGCAATTCGTCTTGAAATCCAAGAACAAATTCGCAAACATTATGGCTTAGATGATGAAGTAATTCTTGCGAAAGATAGTGAAGCAGTAGATCAAGAAGCATTAGATTTACTAGAAGATTAAAAAAGGGCATTTGGCCCTTTTTTTTTATCATAAATAGGCCGCGTTAAAGTACAAATTGTTGATTTCTTAGCATTAATTTTATTGCATCCCATGAAAAGTTGGTACTGCACGAGGAAATCAACGAAAATAGCAACTTAATAAATAGCAACAAAGTTTAGGAAAACAGCCTTATAGAGATAGCTTTTTTAGTTAGAAAAAAAAGCTATCTAATTCCTATACTATATATAACAAACTATGTGAAGGACATTAGTATATATGGCAATTTTTAGGGGTATAATAAAGATATAATAACCCAATTTATAAAGCAATATAGACCATAGTTCACAAAAAGGTTTATCTGTTTTAGTGCTACCCGCTTGTAAAGCTTATGAAGACATTATTTTCGTCAATTTGACAGGCTTGACAAGAAAAATTCACACATTTACAATTAAGATGTATATTTTACAATTTTGTAGAATGTTGATTGAAGCATTTTGAAAGCAAAAATGTTGGTACTTGAATTTGTCTTCTTAAATAATAGTTCATAAGACGTAAAGTTCAACATGATACGAAAGCTTTGAGCTGTATGTTGACAACTTATAATTGAACAATGTACATGCCGACACTTTAATCTAGAAAAAACAAGTTCATAGCAAGAGGAGGTGTAATGATGGAAGTTGTATCAATACTCATCTCCATTTTGCTTGGCCTAATCGTCGGTGCAGTTGTTGGCTATTTTGTTCGTAAATCAATTGCTGAAGCAAAAATTGCAGGTGCAAACCATGCAGCTGAGCAGATTCTTGAAGACGCAAAGCGTGATGCGGAAGCAACGAAAAAAGAAGCACTTCTTGAAGCGAAAGATGAAATTCACAAGTTGCGAACAGATGCAGAAAAAGAAGTTCGTGAAAGACGAAATGAGCTTCTGAAACAAGAAAATCGCTTATTACAAAAAGAAGAGAATCTAGACCGAAAAGATGAGTCTTTAGATAAACGTGAAGTTATCCTAGAGAAAAAAGAAGATTCTCTGAATCAAAGACAACAGCATATTGAAGAGATGGAAAGCAAAGTGGACGAGATGGTGCGTAAGCAGCAATCAGAGCTTGAACGCATTTCTAGCCTTACACGAGATGAAGCAAAATCAATCATACTTGAAAAGGTTGAAAATGAGCTCACACATGATATTGCAATCATGATTAAAGACAGTGAAAATCGTGCAAAGGAAGAAGCAGACAAAAAGGCTAAAGAAATCCTGTCACTTGCTATTCAGCGATGTGCAGCAGATCATGTGGCAGAAACAACTGTATCTGTTGTAAATCTCCCAAATGATGAAATGAAGGGTCGTATAATTGGCCGTGAGGGACGGAATATTCGTACACTTGAAACATTAACAGGAATCGACTTAATTATCGATGATACTCCTGAAGCTGTTATTTTATCAGGATTTGATCCAATTCGTAGAGAAACAGCAAGATTGGCATTAGACAAGCTTGTTCAGGATGGACGTATACATCCAGCTCGTATTGAAGAAATGGTTGAAAAATCCCGTAGAGAAGTGGATGAATATATTAGAGAAGTTGGAGAGCAAACCACATTTGAAGTGGGTGTTCACGGACTTCATCCTGATTTAATAAAAATCCTTGGTCGACTTAAATTTCGAACAAGCTACGGTCAAAACGTGTTGAAGCATTCAATGGAAGTTTCTTTCTTAGCGGGACTAATGGCATCGGAACTTGGAGAAGATGTATTATTAGCGAAACGAGCAGGTCTCCTTCATGATATTGGTAAAGCAATTGACCATGAAGTAGAAGGAAGCCATGTTGAGATTGGTGTTGAGCTTGCTACAAAATACAAGGAACATCCAGTCGTAATTAATAGTATTGCTTCACATCACGGAGACACAGAACCAACGTCTATTATTGCTGTAATCGTTGCAGCAGCAGATGCATTATCAGCTGCAAGACCTGGTGCACGTAGTGAAACATTAGAAAATTATATACGTCGCCTTGAAAAGCTCGAGGAAATCTCTGAATCTTATGAAGGTGTTGAAAAGTCATTTGCTATCCAAGCAGGACGTGAAGTCCGAATTATTGTAAAACCTGATAGCATTGATGATTTACAAGCACACCGCTTGGCACGTGACATCCGAAAAAGAATTGAAGAAGAGCTCGATTATCCTGGTCATATTAAAGTTACGGTTATTCGTGAAACAAGAGCAGTTGAATATGCAAAATAAAGTGGGGCAGAAATGCGCCACTTTATTTTTTTGTAAAACTATGTGAGAATAAATAAGCAAAGAAGTAAAAGACGAAATACAAAGATGAATTAATTGCAAAGAATTGAGGAAATGAAAATGAAAATATTGTTTGTGGGAGATGTTTTTGGTTCACCAGGCCGTCAAATGGTAAAGGAATATCTACCAAAGTTAAAAACAAAATATAATCCGCATGTTGTCATCGTTAATGGCGAAAATGCAGCACACGGTAAAGGGATTACTGAAAAAATCTATCAACAATTTATTGATAGTGGTGCACATGTTATAACGATGGGAAATCATACTTGGGATAATCGAGAAATATTTGAATTTATTGATCGCGCACATCAAATGATACGACCTGCAAACTTTCCAGAAGATAATCCGGGTAAAGGGATGACATTTGTTACGATCGCAGGTAAAGAAGTGGCGGTCATTAATTTGCAAGGGCGTGCCTTTTTACCTCCAACAGATTGTCCATTTAAAAAAGCTGACGAATTAATTAAAGAAGCTAAAAAGCGAACATCCATAATTTTTGTTGATTTTCATGGAGAGGCAACAAGTGAAAAACAAGCGATGGGATGGTATTTAGATGGTAGAGTGTCAGCTGTAGTTGGTACACATACACATGTTCAAACAGCAGACGAACGAATTCTTGACAAAGGAACAGCTTATATTTCTGATGTCGGAATGACAGGACCTTACGATGGTATTTTAGGGGTAAACCGTGAAATGATTATGAAAAGGTTTTTAACAAATCTACCAGTAAGACATGATGTAGCAGATGGTCGCACACAGCTAAGCGCTGTCGTAATTGATATTGATGATAAAACGGGTAAGGCCAAGAAAATTGAACGAATTCTTATTAATGATGATCACATGTTTTTTGAGTAAAAAGAAAGATGCATTTCTTTCTTAAATTTCATGCCTTTAATTGCTATTTTACAATTTATTTATTAATACTTTTTCTAGAATATTATCGTTTTTATAAACATGTAAAGGTTATTGGAGCATAAGTTCAAAATTTCTACTGGTTGCGTAGGATAGGTGAGACGTAAGCAGGTGCTTAAACCAAAAAGACTCTCCACCAAGCACAGTAAGAGGAAATCAACCATAACGAATTAATAAAGGCGACAAGGTTTACGAAAAATGCATGAGTCTTATGTGTAGAAAACCAAACTTCAGAGATGAATCGTAAAAGTTTGCAAATTTGCTAAATGTTTATTTACAGAAAGCAAACATTTAATAAGGCTGTTTTCTTAAATAAAATGAATCCAAGCAGGAATACTTTCTATTTCTAGTGAATATAGTATCAATGGATGAATATCTAATACCGTTTAGAAAGGATACAGGGGAGGCCTTTTTAAACGAATGATGCCAAAGCTGTTCTAATGAACACTCAAGGATTCATTGAAAATTAAGGGGGAGCTAGAAATGGAAATATTAAAGGTTTCAGCAAAATCTAATCCTAATTCTGTAGCCGGTGCATTAGCTGGTGTTTTAAGAGAGCGTGGTGCTGCAGAAATTCAAGCGATAGGAGCAGGTGCTCTTAATCAGGCCGTTAAAGCTGTAGCGATTGCTAGGGGCTTTGTAGCGCCGAGTGGTGTCGATTTAATTTGTATACCAGCATTTACAGATATTCAAATAGATGGTGAGGAACGGACAGCAATTAAACTAATTGTTGAGCCTAGATAACAATAAGTCAGAGAATATCATTAAGGGTTTGACTCAATTTATGAGTCAAACCCTTAATTTTTGAAAGGAGTTTCGTAGAAATGAGAGTATTTGATGCCCATTGTGATATGTTATTAAAACTTTGGAGAAACCCTTGCATAAATGTAGAAAATGATAAAGACTTACATGTTTCCATTTCAAGGCTTAAATCCAAGGAAAAGCCTGTACAATGTTTTGCGATATTTGTACCAGAGGAAATACCATTTCATCAGCGACTTCAAGTGGCGGAAGCACAAATAGCGCTATTTTATCAGAAAATCCTAAGGAATTATCCTGAGATAAAATTAATAAAGAGTAAAAAGGATATGGAGCAATTAGCTGATCATGAGATTGGTGCAATATTAACGTTAGAAGGCTGTGATGCGATCGGTGATAGGCTTGAGCAGTTAGAAATTTTCTATCAATTAGGGGTAAGGTCAGTCGGGCTAACTTGGAATTATGCTAATCTTGTTGCAGATGGTGCGTATGAAACACGAAATGGTGGTCTAACGGTTTTTGGGAAAAAAGTAATCAACTATCTTAATCAAAAAAGATTATGGACTGATTTATCACATACTTGTGAATCGAGTTTTTGGGAAGCGTTAGATATTGCACGGTTTCCAATTGCATCACATTCAAATGTTTTTAATTTATGTCCACATGTTCGGAATCTTAAAGATGAGCAAATAATCGGGTTGTTTAAGAAAAACGGTATGATCGGATTAAGCTTTGTCCCATATTTTACGACAAGTGGTATAGCAAAAATAACGGATCTATTAAAACATATTGATTATCTATGTGCGCTTGGAGGAGAGAATCATATTGGTTTTGGGTCAGATTTTGATGGTATTGATGAAACGATTATTGGCCTAGAAAATTATTCTTGCTATGACAATTTAATCAATCAGTTACTTACTCATTACTCTCATAGCTTGGTAGAAAAATTCCTATTTCAAAATTTTTACGATCATATTTCCTTTTGATTCTAATATATGGCCTTAGAATCAATGAAAACAGAAAAATAATCGTAAATAATCATCTCACATAAATTGCTTTAGCAAAAAATGAAAATGCCTTAAGTATGGAACTCTATATTCTTCGACATTTTTATTAGAAATACTTGTAATTTTGTTAAGTAGGGTCTACAATTAAAACGTTTAGTTTTAAATCCGATCAATTTACTCAGTTTAAGTAAATAATATTTTTCTAGATTTATAAAACTTATAAAATTGTATCTATTGAACTTTAGAGGGGTGTAAGAACATGATAAGTCAACTTTCATGGAAAGTTGGAGGGCAACAAGGAGAGGGCATCGAAAGTACTGGTGAAGTATTCTCAATTGCCTTAAACCGACTAGGTTATTACTTATATGGATATCGGCATTTTTCTTCACGTATTAAGGGCGGGCATACGAATAATAAAATCCGTGTCAGCACATCTGAAGTCCGTTCTATTTCGGATGATTTAGATATATTAGTTGCCTTTGACCAGGAAACAATTGATGTAAACTTTCATGAGCTTCGCAATGGTGGGATCGTACTAGCGGATTCAAAGTTTAATCCAACAATTCCTGAGAATGTAAACGTTACATTATATTCTGTTCCGTTTACAGCAATCGCTACTGAATTAGGAACATCTTTAATGAAAAATATGGTGGCAATTGGAGCAACAAGTGCAATTCTCAATATCAATCCTAATGGTTATCATGAAGTTGTACAGGATACATATGGCCGAAAAGGGGAAAAAATTGTCGAAAAAAATATGGAAGCAATCAAAAAAGGTGCGGAATATTTAAAAGATGTATTAGGATTTGATCGAACAGATATGTATCTTGAAAAGGCAGATGGGCAAAAAAGAATGTTCATGATTGGGAATGATGCGATTGCATTAGGCGCAATAGCAGCTGGTTCTCGGTTTATGGCTGCATATCCAATAACACCTGCATCTGAAATTATGGAATATTTAATTAAAAAGCTTCCGAAATTTGGTGGAGTTGTTATTCAAACAGAAGATGAAATTGCCGCATGTACGATGGCTATTGGAGCCAATTATGCAGGAGCACGTACCTTTACTGCATCCGCTGGTCCTGGCTTATCACTTATGATGGAAGCGATCGGCTTATCGGGAATAACGGAACAGCCGCTTGTGATCGTCGACACACAAAGGGGAGGACCTAGCACAGGCTTACCAACAAAGCAGGAGCAGTCTGATCTAATGGCTATGATTTATGGTACACATGGTGAAATTCCAAAAGTGGTCATGGCACCAAGTACAGTTCAAGAGGCATTTTATGATATAATTGAAGCTTTCAATATTGCTGAAGAGTACCAAGTACCGGTTATTCTCTTAACTGATTTACAGCTTTCACTAGGAAAACAAACTGTTGAGCCGTTAGATTATCATAAAATCAACATTCGCCGTGGAAAGCTGCTTACGGATGACTTACCAGAGCTTGAAAATAAGGCATACTTCAAACGTTTTAAAGTAACTGAAGATGGTGTCTCACCTCGTGTTCTTCCTGGTACGAAAAATGGGATTCATCATGTTACTGGTGTAGAGCATGATGAGACAGGAAAGCCTTCAGAGGTAGCAATAAATCGGATTGAGCAAATGGATAAACGTTTAAGGAAGTTAGCAAACATAACCTTTAACACTCCAGTTCATAAAAGGATTTATCATGATCACCCAGATATCTTATTCGTTGGCTTTATTTCAACACGAGGAACAATTGAAGAGGCAATGGAGAGATTAGAGAATGATGGTATAGCAGTAAATCATGCACATATTCGCTTAATTCATCCATTTCCAACAGAAGAGCTGCTTCCATTAGTTGAGGCAGCAAAAAAAGTTATTGTTGTTGAGAATAATGCAACAGGGCAATTAGCGAATCTTTTAAAAATGAATATCGGTTATGCAAATAAAATTGCTTCGTTATTAAAATACGATGGAAATCCTTTTCTTCCTCATGAAATCTACACACGTAGTAAGGAGTTGATCTAAATGGCAGTAACATTTAAAGATTTCCGAAATAATGTAAAACCAAATTGGTGTCCAGGCTGTGGTGATTTCTCGGTTCAAGCTGCCATTCAACGAGCTGCTGCCAATATAGGCTTACAGCCCGAACAATTAGCTGTTGTTTCTGGAATTGGCTGTTCTGGTCGAATTTCTGGATATATTAACTCCTATGGTTTTCATGGCATTCACGGGCGGTCATTGCCAATTGCGCAAGGTGTAAAGATGGCAAATCGAGACTTAACCGTCATTGCTTCAGGAGGGGACGGAGACGGATTTGCGATTGGGATGGGACATACGATCCACGCTATTCGTCGAAACATTGATATTACGTATATTGTGATGGATAATCAAATATATGGTTTAACGAAAGGACAAACATCACCTCGAAGTGAAGCGGGTTTTATTACAAAAAGTACACCTGAGGGGTCAATTGAATCCTCCTTATCAATTATGGAAATGGCATTATCTGCAGGTGCTACATTTGTTGCCCAAAGCTTTTCAACTGATTTAAAGGATTTAACAGCATTAATAGAAGCTGGTATTCAACATAAAGGGTTTTCACTAATAAATGTATTTAGCCCATGTGTGACATATAATAAAGTAAATACCTATGATTGGTTTAAAGAAAATTTAACTAAGCTAGCAGATGTTGAAGGCTATGATCCACATAATAAAGAACTTGCAATGCAAACGTTAATGAAGCATAACAGTCTTGTTACAGGATTAATTTACCAAAATAACACGCAAAAATCTTATCAGGAGTTAATTAAAGGCTATAGTGAAGTACCGTTATCTAAAACGGATTTAGCTATCGAGGAGGAAGAATTTAATCAATTAATTGCCGAATTTATGTAAGGTTTTACAGAAGGGAACGAGAAAAATTTCTCGTTCTTTTTATATGAAAATATGAATTAGCCCAACATATAGAGAATATAAGGAAAAAAATTATCAAAAATAGGTTAAGAAAAGCTATATTAAGGATGAAATTTAGAGCTTAATATAGCTTCTTTATTATCTGATCTATCAAGTCATTAAAGAAGAGTAATATTGCATGACTTGCATTCATTGATCGTAGTTTCATTCCAAACAGATGCTTGGACCTCACCTATATGTGCCTTTTTTAATAGATACATACATAATCGTGATTGGCCAATTCCTCCGCCAATGGAGGAGGGGAGTAAACCGTTAATGACTGCTTGATGAAAAGGGAATGTTAGTCTTCTCTCTTCATTTGAATCCTTTAATTGTTTCAACAGAGCATTTTCATCAACGCGAATTCCCATCGATGAAATTTCAATCGATTTCTTTAAAATTGGGCTCCATAATAAAAGGTCACCATTTAATGACCAATCGTCATAATCAGGGGAACGGCTATCATGTTTTTCACGATTACTAAGAACACCGCCAATTTGCATAATAAATATAGCACCATATTCCTTTGTTATACTATCTTCCCTTTGTTTCGGAGAAAGAGTTGGGTATAATTGTTCAAGCTCCGCAGTCGTAATAAAATGTATTTCATTAGGTAAAATTGGCTCAAGCTGTGGGTGAAATTCGTACATAAACATTTCCGTTCGTTTTATTGCTTTGTAGATTTTTTTTACTTCACTTTTTAATTTATTAATTGTTCGTTCGTCCTTAGAAATGACTTTCTCCCAGTCCCATTGATCAACATAGATCGAATGGAGGTTATCAAGTATTTCATCTCTTCTAATTGCATTCATATTCGTATAAAGACCTTCGTCAATTGTAAATCCGTATTTCGCAAGTGCCAGTCTCTTCCACTTAGCAAGTGATTGAACAATCTCGATTTGTTTTCCGTTCATATCTATTCCATCAAAACGAACAATTCGTTCTGTCCCATTTAGGTTATCGTTTATTCCGGTTCCTTCATGGACAATCAACGGTGCAGATACTTTAATAAGGTTGAGTTCTTCTGCTAGCGTTTCTTCGAAAAAATCCTTCAGTTCTTTAATAGCAATCTCTGTATGCATCAGATTGAGGATTGGCTTGTATCCTTTAGGAATGGCTAATGTTTGAGACATCTTATTACCCTCCAATTGATAAACATAATATCTTTTTTTAAGTAATTAGGTGTTTGACTAAAATACTTTATGATGAATCCAATAATTTGTTACTCCACTATTGCGAAAAAGGGTAGTAACAATCCTTTATTAGCCCGTAAATGAAATTTATACATGTAGAATGGGTAAACTAAATTTAATAGACAAAAAATACTACTAATGGAAATTTGTATCATTTTTCAGGAGGGAAATTGTGAAGAGTCATCCAAAGAAAAGCCGTTCTTTTTCAATGAGAACACGAAATTTTTTTTCCGGATTTTTATTAGGAATCGGCTTTGTTGCTTTTATTGACGAAGCTATCTTTCATCAATTATTACATTGGCATCATTTCTATGATAAATCAGTAACAGCAGTGGGACTAATCTCTGATGGTTTATTCCATGCGTTTAGTTGGTTTGCAACTGTTGCTGCTCTATTTATGTATGGAGATGTAAGACGTCATCATGCCTACTTAAAAGGAGTTTGGTGGGGAGGATTTTTCATTGGTGCTGGTGGCTTTCAACTATATGATGGAATTATTCAACATAAGCTAATGCGCATCCATCAAATCCGCTATGATGTAAACAATCTTCCATATGATCTCACATGGAATATTCTCGCTTTCCTTATGGTGATTGTCGGTATTATTCTCATGCGTTCTAATAAAAGAAACCAAGGTGGTATAAAGCAATATGAACCACAGTAATCATAATCATCATGATAACCTTGATATGATTTCAATTGATGTGATGCAAGTTGCTTTAAGTTTTTTATTTCTCCTTGCACTATTTGATTATTTTTTTGCAGTCAAAACCTCTAATCGACGTCATAAACAATGGCCGTTTAGCAGAACTATTTTTTGGATTTTAGGGATATGCTGTATAGGTGTTGCCACTATAAGTCCTTTGCAAATAATGTCACATTCAAACTTTGTTGCACATATGATCATTCATTTTTTAATAGGGATGCTTGCACCACTTTTTATCGTCTGTTCTGCACCGATGACATTATTGCTACGGACACTTCATGTAAAACAAGCTCGCCTTTTAACAAGATTATTAAAAAGCAGATTAAACCAAATGCTTCTTAATCCAATTGTTACGTTGTTATTAAATATCGGTGGTTTGTGGCTACTCTACATGTCTCCCTTATTTTCAATGATGAGTCAAAATCATTTTCTTCATTGGTTTATTCATGTTCATCTTTTCATTGCTGGTTATCTTTTCATTGCTGGTTATCTTTTTACATTGTCGATCATTTATATTGAGCCAATTCCTCATAAAAATAGTTTTGTCTTTCGCTCAGTTGTGTTGCTTATCGCACTTGCTGGTCATGAGATTTTATCTAAATATTTGTATGCTTATCCGCCAAATGGAGTTCCGAAACTTCAAGCTGAAATCGGTGGTTATTTCATGTTCTATGCTGGTGATATGGTGGATGTTATTCTAATCTATATAGTCTGTTATCAATGGTTTCGTGCTTCTAAACCTAGGGCATTTAGTACGACGAAATTAGATAATGTATAAAATCATTCATTCATATTTAGAATTGTAAAATCAATTTATGAAAAATGAAAAGAATCTTTGGTACAAAAAAATTTTAAAAGAAAAAATTGAATATTTTTTTGTTTTTCATTCAATGAAAAATGCAGTAAACTTAATCAGTGATATAAAAGATTTCTAGTTTCCTAGAAATAGTTAGGTGATTTTTCGAATGAAATTAATAATTGCAGAAAAACCAGATCAAGCGCAAACGCTATGTTCAGGTTTTCAAAGAGTAAAAAGAGATGGGTATATTGAGATTAAGCCAAATGAGCTTTTTCCAAAAGGGGCATATTGTACTTGGGCAATTGGCCATTTGACACAACTATGTGCACCTGAGTCCTATCAACCGGAATGGAAAAAGTGGTCTATATCGATGTTGCCACTCATTCCAGATAAGTTTAAATACGAAGTATCTAAATCAAAGGCAAAGCAATTTCATATTATTAAGAAATTATTATTGGATCCGAATGTAACTGAAATTATTCATGCAGGTGATGCTGGGCGAGAAGGTGAGCTGATCATTCGGAATATTATTCAACTTTCTGGTGTGAAAAAGCCATTGAAAAGATTATGGATATCTTCTTTAACACAAGCATCAATTAATGAAGGATTTCGTCGATTATTAAATGATGAGGATACGAAAAATCTTTATTTTGAAGCATATTCACGAGCATGTGCAGATTGGTTAGTAGGAATGAATGCATCAAGGGTTTATACACTTTTACTTAAGGAAAAGGGAATGAATGATGTTTTCTCTGCTGGACGAGTTCAAACACCAACACTTGCATTAATTGTAAAAAGAGAAAAGGAAATAGAAAATTTTAAGTCAGAACCATTCTGGGAAATTATTGCTACCTTTCAAATTAATAAGAAAAAATATAAGGGAACGTGGCAAAAGGACCAGCAAACGAGAGTAATAGATGAACAGATGGCACGGAAAATCGCTGAGTTTTGTAAAGAGAAACGAGCAGAGATTAAAGATATTGTAACGGAAAGGAAGGAATACCAACCACCGCTGCTTTTTAATTTATCAGCTCTCCAAGCGACAGCAAATAAAACGTATAAATTTTCACCGAAAAAAACATTAGATGTTGTTCAATCACTATATCAAAAAGGGATTGTGTCCTACCCACGTACCTTATATACAAAAATGGATATGGACATAATTAATTGAATATGAAAAAGGCTGAATTATAGCAGTTTGTAGCGTGTCCATATGTTGTGGACATAATGAGGTAATTAGTATTTAAAAGGAGAAAAAATTACAGGTATTTAGATTATTTGGGGCAATTTAAATTTTATACAATAGCTATTCATACATAATAAGAATTAAACTTGTAGTAGACGAATAGCACATCAGCTTTTCCAAAACCTCTATATCAAAACTTCTAAATTTCAATATATTCTTTTTTTATTTGGTTCTTTCACTAAATTCCTTAAAATAATCCTCAGATTGAAAACAGAAAAAAATTAAAATATTAATTACGAGTTCAAAAATTATAGATTAATAGTTATTATGTTTTAAACGAAATTAAAGTTTTAACTAATTTCCTCATTGTATTTTTAGAACTTGAGTGGATAAACAATTATTCATTATTATTGTTAAGAAGGGAGAATAACATCAAGATGGGCAAAACACTAATACTAACAGAGAAGCCTTCTGTAGCTAAGAATATAGCAGATGCACTTAAAATAAAAAGTAGGCAGGATGGTTATTTTGAGGGCAGCGATTATATTATCACATGGGCTTTTGGTCACCTTTTACAGTTATTTGATGCAAAAGATTATGATGAGAAAATGGCAAAATGGAGAATAGAAAACTTTCCTTTCATTCCAGATAAATTTAGATATAAAGTGAAATCAAATCAAAAAAATCGAGATAAAGAAGATTTAGGTGCAAAAAAACAATTGAATATCATTTATAGTCTAATTAAAAGAAATGATGTTACTAATCTTATATCTGCGTGTGACTATGATAGAGAGGGACAAATTATTGGAGATACGATCTTATATATGATAAAACATGGTAAAAAGGTTTATCGATTACTATTAAATGAGTGGACACCGAATGAAATACTAAAGAGTCTAAAAAATATAATATCCAACGATGAGATGATGCCTTTAAGAGATGCAGGTATAGGTAGACAATGGGCGGACTGGACAATAGGAATTAATCTTACTTCTATGGCAACATTAAAATATCAAAAGGGTAAAGGACAAGCGCTTAATATTGGAAGGGTTTTGCTACCAACTTTAAAAATTATTTATGACAGAGATAAAGAAATAGAAAATTTCGTTCCAGAAGATTATTTTAAACTAAAAGCATTATTTGCAACCCGATCAGGTAGTGAATATGAAGGGATTTATTATCTTAACAATGAGGATAAATTTAAAGATAAACAAGTTCTAATGGATATTCATTCCCTTTTGTCTGGAAAAGAGGGCGCCGTATCCGAAAAAAATGTTGAGAAAAAAATTGAATATCCCCCTTATTTATTTAATTTATCCAATCTTCAAGGGTTTATTACGAACAAATATCAGGGCTGGACTTCGGACAAAGTTTTGCGGATTTCACAATCATTGTATGAGAAAAAACTAATCACCTATCCCCGGACTTCTAGCAATTTTTTGGATGAGAGTCTTGTTGAACGGGCAGAAAATGTTTTAAATGCTCTAAAAAAAGGACTGCCTTATGAAAGTGAACTAAGATTTACAAGAACAAAAAGGGTGTTTAATAATAAGAAGGTTGAAAGTCACAGTGCCATTATTCCAACGTATTTAATCCCTAAAGCATTGACTAACGATGAAATGATTGTATATAGTGCTGTGAAAAATAGGTTCTTAATGCAATTTATGCCTATAGCGGAATATGAAGAGACTACTCTAAAAACAACTATAAATAATGTAGAGGGAGAATTTTTATCTAAAGGGAAGGTTCAATTAGTTGAAGGATGGAAAAAGGTTGAGAAAATCGAATCGAAGGATACTATTCTACCTTTAGTTAATATAAATGAGGTCGTAAGTATTGAAGACCACAAATTGACTTCTCATGTAACGAAACCACCAAAATACCATACTGAAAAAACATTATTAAGAGTAATGGAAACATGCGGCAAGGGTAAAGACAAAGAGGATGAAGACAGTGAAGAAATGATGGCTGCTATTTTAAGTGGTTATAGCATTGGTACTCCAGCTACAAGAGCTGAAACAATAAAAAAACTAAAAGATGTCGGTTATATTGCTACTCAAAATAAAAATTTAATTTGTACGGATCTGGGAAGAAAGTTAGTTGAAACATTTCCAGTAAAGGATTTATTTGATTTAGAATTTACTGGTAGATTGGAAAAAACATTGTCTGATATTGAAAAACAAAAATTTACAAAAGAAAGTTTCTTAAACTTAATTTTCGATTTTACAACAGAGGCTGTTAATACAATAAAAAATGAAAATGATATCATTATTAACGAAGTATCAAACGAAAAGAGGTCAATTGAGGTTCTTGGTAAATGTCCTCTTTGCGGGCATGGAATTATTGAAGGACAAAAAGGGTTTGGTTGTAGCAACTGGAAAAATGGGTGTAAATTTGTCATTTGGAAAAATGATAAATATTTAGCATCAATGAAAAAGAAGCCCACAAAAACAATGGTTAAAAACCTTTTAAAAAATGGAGTCGTTTTGGTTAAAGGACTAACGAGTAAAAAAGGTAATAAGTTTGATGCTAATTTACGTTATGAGAAAAATTCTGATAACGAATATTTTAGTTGGAAGATGGAGTTCAATAAATAGTATTAGTATAGATAGAGAGATGGGTTAGTAAAGAAACCCATCTTTTTATTAAACTTAATAAAAATTATGTATACAAGTTATGTAGAATTTTATAGAATTAAGGTAAATAAAAGAAATGGAGTAGGCGCACACATGATCGAAAAATTTATCAATGAATTAGAAAGACAAGGTCTGTCAAAAAATACGATTAAGAGCTATGAATTTGACATTGCTCAGTTTTGCGATTGGTTAAAAAGTAAGGAACTGGACCCCAAAATAACAGAAGAAGTGCTAACTGAATACACAATATTTTTATATTCCAAATATAGTGAAAATACTGTTTTGAGGAAAATTAAGAGTGTCACTCGGTATAACAAATATTTGTATCATATTGAAGAATCTCCATTAGTAATTGAGCCAAATGAAATAATCAAAATTAAAACAAACAACAGGACAATGAGAATGATGAGTATTAATGAATTTGATAGACTACGGCAAACAATATTAGAAGGTCAAAATAAGAGGGATATTCTTATATTTCACTTATTATTCGGAACTTGTTGCAGAATTTCTGAACTTATTAATATTGAACTGGATGATATAGAAATTACTGATCCATCACAAGGTTATATACAATTTAAAATTTTAAAAAGTGGAAAATTCCCCACTCCTATAAGAAAAATTAGCATAACTGAACCTCTTATTAAAATGATAAAAGATTACTTAGAATTTAGACCCATTTATCAAAGTAAGAAACTATTAATTGGACAAAAAGGCCCAATGACAAGGGATGCAATTAACAAAATGTTTCGGAAATACAGTTCGATAGCTAATATTAATTATACGGTTTCACCTCAAATGTTAAGACGTATGGGGATTTTTAACTTGTTAGTATTAGCACAAAATGAACCATTTGAAATATCTTGTATATCTAAAATTGCTAGATATACAACTGAATCATATACAGAAAAAATTTACGAGTTTTTATGTTCTAATTTAAAAGGGAACTTAGAACTTCAATCCTTTGAAACCAGATATATTAATTTAGGGTGGGGGAACGGTGGGGAGAAACCAAAGAAAGATTGTTAGTATAAAACCTAATGTGAAATTTGTTGTACGTGCAATAATGGCCCAATATGCAGAAACTTCAACAGGTGAGCCAATAGAAAAACAATATGCGTGTATAAAAATTAAAAATGAAGACACAAACGTTGAAGTAATTCATCCTCTTTCAACAGAATTTATATTAGATAATTGGAAAAACGCCCAGTACAATACTATGAAAGCACCGGCAAATACTATAGCGATGTTTTTAAATTTTTTAATAAGCGATAAGAGTAATAAAGTTAAAAGTCTTATAGAATTAAAATCAGACTGTATTTTGCAAAGAAAGAATACATAGTATTGCAATTGCAACTACACAATGTTGCAACTTGACATGGAGCCTCTGCGGGCATGAGTCTCAAGCCAAGAAGCCAGCAAGATCAAGGGCTGGCTTTGCCACGAAAGGCTATCATGCCCACCACTCCATGTAAAGTAGCAACGACAAATCAGCTTGCAATACTCTGCACTTTTATTTTGCAATACACAATCAGACCATGTAATTTTATAAATTTCATCTACAAAATTAACCGTTGTCTCGGAATTAGATATTTTCCCTAATTTAAGAAGGAGAATCACTGATGCAGGCGTTACCCCAATAAATTCTAGTATCTTCTTCTAAGGCTTTAGGATAACATTGTGGACAGTACCTTCTATTATGAAAAAATGAACCACTAGGTAACATTGAAAGTTGACTTTTCCAGAAATAATTTTCACAAGAAATACACATTCCCATGTTCCTCTCCAAAAAAACATCCCCTTAAATTCCTTCTTTTGAAAAACTTAAACCATAATATGTTCCGCTGTTGTCATATGGATAGGTATCTACCTACATTTCGCCTAAATTGGTTTATCACCCATATCCTTTTCTTAACGCATCAATTGTGAGATAAAAAAATGAATTCAGAGAAATTATCTACTTCTTTATTCGATTGGCTGTAATGCTTAAATTTTCTAGCCTAATTACTAGTTAAAAGCGATCATTATTTAACATTTATAGGGAATGATACTATCTATAGTTTTAAACATAATACTAAATCATGAAAGGAGGACATCCATGAACAAAAAATGGTTTCTTATACTAGCCGTTGCAATTTTATCTTCCATGTTAATAGTCGGTTGTAACAATAATGATCAGGATCCGCCACCAGAGGATAACAATAATGTTATTGAAAATGGTGATATGAATGATGATAATGATAATGCAGATCTTGAAAATGCACCCGGTGTTGATGAAGATGATAACATGTTTAAAGATGATGAAAATGATAATGACCCAGATCCAGAAGATCCAATAGAAGATGCAGAAGATATAGGCGATAGGGATAATAAAGATGAGTAGTATGAACAACTAGTAAAAAGCCGATTCTCCTTTTACGACAAGGAAAAATCGGCTTTTTAATTATTTCGGACCAATTAGTTGGTGAATTGACTTTTGTTAGGGATTAATCCTTTGGAAAACTCCATTATAGCATTAGTTTTTTAGGCATTTTGACTGTTTTTTTGGGAAAAAAAATTAATTATTAAATAACCACACTCAAAGTTTCACTCTTTATTTCCCAATAGTACGAGTAAAGGAATAGTGATGTATTTGGTTTAATATCTTTCCTCAAACATACTTAGAGCTTGATAGTTTGATAAGGTGAAATTTTGGTTTTCTGTACTTAATAAACCATATTTCGTTTATCTAGGATTAATATAAGAAGGGAAATCCGTTTTAAAATTAGTCGCTAATATCAAATGTGTTAATGCTTAATGAATGATCGGTATCTCTAACAGAAGCGTAAAATATATCTTTAATTTGATGATATCCCTTTGCCTTTAGTTCTTGCTTAAGCCACTCTTCATTCTTGTTGATTAATTTTAAATTACGCTTCTGAACTTTCCCTTCAATTACAACAGCTATTAGTAATCCATGGTATTCTACTTTCATATGTAAATCCTTTGGAGTAACAGGAACTAATTCTTTCCTTGCTGTTCTTAAACTTGACAACAGCTCAGATAAAGGATATCTATATTTCCTTAAATTTTTATATACAATTTTTCCATGTTTAACTAAAATAGTCGGTTTTCCTATAATAAAAGGGTTTAACCAATTTAATAAACTTAATTTTGATATAACTAGGTGAACACCTGTTATAACAATGATTCCAATAATCCCCTCTGTTACTCCATTTACTTTAATGGACCCAAATGCTAAATAAGATAAAAAAGAATCGCTCCAAAATCGTGAGGGGTAAGTTGTGCTAGGGCTGATTTCCCTAAAATTTTTATGGCTACAATAAAAACAATATATATAAAAATTAATTTAACTAAAAAAATAGACACTTCTAACACCTCTTAGGAAAAATCACCTTAGTCTGAAGTCAGACTAAGGATGTTCATCTCTTTGACTATACGGCAAAAATTAACAGAGAAAGTTAACCAGTAATGTTTTAATATTTTAAGCACCCTCTAATCAATTTAAAAAAAATATTTTTCCAAAGATTTTATTTTCAAGATTCGACTTAATGATATTATATAAAAAATGGTACTACTTTTTTGTTATGTGTCTTAAGATCATCCAAGATAGCGAAATAAACCATTATCCTTTTAAAATAGGCATCACTTTATCAATAGCTTCTTGTAGTTTTTCACTATTTTTACTATACATTTGCTTAGCTTCTTTTGATTCGGTTCCAAGAGCAAACAGCTCTAAGTCTGCTTGGCATTTTTTCATGGTCGAAAGAATTAAAGGTCTTTCTTGAGGAGATGCGACTTGTAATTGATCGTCAAACAGGTCAACTGTTAACTCTCCATAGGAATTAACTTGTCCAAGAAAAACATTTTCTACCGTTACACCAAGTTTTTCTAATTCAGTGTGTAACCAAGCACGGCTTCGTCCAATCGTCGCAAGTGGTTCATCCATTATCACACCATCCATAATAACAGTCTGAGGCTCTTTAATTGAAGCAACCGTCAAGTTTAGATCCTTTGCTGTTAATGGTTGGTTTTCTTTCTTTAACATGACGGATAAATCCCCTGTTGCCTCTAATACAGCGAATTCTACATCAGACACCTGATAAACATCCTTCTTACGAAGTAATTCTAATAATTCATCTGTCGTGTATCTTTCCTTTTTTAAATTATCTTCCATGATTTTCCCATCTTTTATAAAGACAGTTCCTGTTCCTTCTACAAAATCACGGAACTTTTTACTTTTTAAGGAAAGCAAATTAGATAAAAAGGGTATTGCTGCAAAAATGACAATTCCAATGATTCCATGAAAAATGTTCCGTTCCAGTCCCATAGCAACTTCAGCACCTATACTTCCAATGGAAATACCAGTTACATATTCAAAGAAAGATAATTCAGAGATTTGCTTTTTCCCTAACCATTTTGTAATAAAAAATAAAACAACAATAAAGAATATTGACCTTACGGCAATATCTAACCATTCAGGCACCACTTAACACCCCCTATAAAAATTATATCTCTTAAAAACCTTTGTACTGAAATTCCTCTTGTTCTAATTCTCCAACTCGTTTTTTTAAATCCGTGACTACTTCATGTACAACCATCATGGTTTCATGTAATGAACGTTTCGAATCATCATCTAGAGTCCGTAATGCTAAACTTGAAAGACTTGCTTCTACTCCTTTTAAACTGGCAAGACATTGTTTTACATCCGATCCTACGGTCATGTTACATCCTCCTTATCCCTTAGGTTTAAAAATTAAAGCTCCCAGCATTCCAAAAATAATGGCAGCTGAAATACCGGAACTGGTTACTTCGAACATCCCTGTGAGTACACCAACTAACCCGTGTTTTTCGGCTTCTTGCATAGCCCCATGTACAAGGGAATTTCCAAAACTTGTAATAGGTACGGTAGCCCCTGCACCAGCAAAGTCAATCAAGGGTTCATATAGACCAAATCCATCTAAAATAGCCCCCACTACTACAAGGGTACTTAGCGTATGTCCTGGTGTTAGCTTAAACACATCAAACATAATTTGCCCAATGACACAAATCAAACCTCCTACGGTAAAAGCCCAAAAATAGGTCATAATGATTGTTCACCTCCGTATTCAATCGATACCGCATGGGCGATACAAGGAATGGTTTCATTTTGCTGGAAAGAAAGAGGTGATAATAAAGCTCCAGTAGCCACTACTAACATTTTTTTAAATTCGCCTTTTTTCATACGATTTAATAAATGACCATAGACTACTGTTGCTGAACACCCCGCACCACTTGCCCCTGCGAGGACTGGTTGTCCTTTCCGATAAATCATAAGTCCACAATCTTGGAATTGTCCTTCACTAATGGAAGTTCCATGCTTTTTAAATAAATCAAGGGAAACTTCACGCCCTATCTTGCCAAGATCCCCAGTGACGATTAAATCATAATAAGAGGGATCAATGTTTCTTTCCGTTAAATGCGCTTCAATCGTATCAACAGCAGCTGGTGCCATAGCCCCTCCCATATTAAATGGATCGGTCAGTCCCATATCAATCACACGGCCTATCGTAGCAGAAGTGACACTCGGTCCATCCCCAGAATCACTTAAAAGGGCCGCACCAGCACCAGTAACCGTCCATTGTGCAGTAGGTGGTTTTTGTCCTCCATATTCTGTCGGATAACGAAACTGTTTTTCAACAGCTGTGTTATGACTTGAAGCCCCTGTTAATATATATTTAGCCCCCTTTGTATTAATAATATAAGCACCTAGAGCCAATCCTTCCATAGAAGTAGAACAAGCACCAAATAAACCAAAATAAGGAGCTCCAATGGTTCGACTAGCGAAACTTGTGGGAGTAATCTGATTGATCAAGTCCCCTGCGAGAAGAAACTGAACCTGTTCCTTTTGTATTTCTCCTTTTTCCATTGCCTTTTGACAAGCTTCTTCAAAAAAAACTTTATGTGCTTTTTCATAGGAATCCTGTCCGAGCCATAAATCGGCATGAAGAAGATCAAAATCTTCCGATATAGCTCCATCTGCTTCAAATGGTCCACCTACTGTTCCAGTGGACATAATCACAGGCTTTTGTTCGAAAACCCATGTACGATGACCTGCAAGCATTATAAACCACCCCATCTGATTAAAATTGTTTTAATTAAGGCAATGACAAAAGCAGAAAACACACCAAATAAAATGACAGAACCGGCTAGTTTAAACATATTGCCGCCTACGCCCAGTACAAATCCTTCGGTTCGATGTTCAATGGCAGGTGATATGACCGCATTACCAAAACCAGTTACGGGTACAGCTGTCCCTGCTCCCCCAAATTGGGCCATTCGATCATATACTCCAAAACCGGTAAGAAGCATCGTAATAAAAATTAAAGTACCTACCGTCGGATTTCCGGCCGTTTGCTCTGTAAAATCAAAATAATAGATGTAAAAGTCTTGAATAAGCTGACCAATAAGACAGATGAGACCACCTGTTAGAAAGGCTTTTATACAATTTTTAAAAACGGGTCTTTTGATCTCTCGATTTTTTTGCAATTTTTGATATTCTTGTTGCACTGGGGTTAGTTGTTTCTTTTGATTATTTGACATAGCTTGACCCTTTCTCTTTACGTTTGCTCTTTCATTAGATTTTTAATTTTATTAAAATCCTTTTTTAAGCTCTTCTTATCTGTGTTGCCTTTTTGAAGTTTTTGTTCTAATTGTTCCAATTCCCAAAACATTTTTTTATCTGTTGAAACAATTATTTCATGGTTTGGGTACATTTTTTCCAAGTCGGACTTTACTGACTTTTCAATTTTCTTTAATCGAAAGCGATCAAAATTATCAACTTTTATTGCTACAAAAAGCTCTTTATCTGTATTCACAGCCTTTACATCTGAAATTTCTTCTTTGGTAATAATCTTTTCTTTAGCCCTATTGGCAACAGATTGACCGATGGGTTTACTCGTATGTACTTGTGAAATACCTAAATGATTGTTATCCTCATCTAACTGATTTTGGTTATCGTTACATCCTGTTCCAAACCCGATCACGGCTAAAATGGAAAGAAAAATTTTTATTTTGGTTATTTTGTCTTTCATGAAACCATCTCCGTTTTTCCCATTATTTAAAGGAATTAAAAAAGGTTGGTTGGGAGGCCAACCTTTTTTATCTTACTCATTATTGTTGTTTGTATTGAGGTTCTTCTTGTTCAATTTGTTGAACGCGTGGTTCAAGGCTGTTAATAACAGATTGGGTTTGTTTAGCAGCATCTTGGTAAAGTTGCTTTGCCTGTTGATTATCTGTACCAAGAGCAAATGTTTCGAAACTTGCTTGTGCACTTTTTAATCCTGCTAGAGCTGTCTTAACATCATTTATTACTGTCATGATGAATCCTCCTTGAATTTTTTGACCTTTTTAGATTACCCGAATCAGAATTTTCTTATGTGGTGAATTTTTTGGGAATATAGTTATAAAATTACTTTTGGTGAATAGCACCATTTTTTCTGTAGTAACCTCGTTTCCAAATCCCCATCAGTTCTTCTATTTGGCGACGATTATAGGTTTGCGATGTATAATCTTTTTGGGTAATATGTCTCATCTCAAATTTTTTCCACCGTTCCCTTTACTGAACTTAATTAAACACAATAAATATAGAAAACCGCCTGCAACCTCATTTGATGCTTGTTTTAATGCTTCTGAAGCAAGAGTAGTATTAGCAGCAGATTGTTCAATCGCTGAAGTTATCATATCTTTTACTATAGAAGAGGCTGCCTCTGCTTGTTTTAATTTATTAGTATCAATTTGATTAGCCATGCTACTTCCTCCTGTTTGTGGTTTAGTACAAAGATAGAATGCCTCGAATAAAATGTTTTATCCTCAATTCTAAATAGCATTTATTCCTTTGGATAGACAATTATTGAGATTCCTTTCGTTTTAAAATTAAGCCAAAATATTACTAAAATAAATCTTCTGTAGCTTTGAAATAAAGTTGCAATACTAATAAAAAAGACGCGATATTTTTAAGAAAGTCGCGACGTTTATAAAAAAGATGCGATGTTCTAGCCCTTAACAAAGCACCAATTACAGATTTAAGCCTGATTTAAAATCCCTTTTCATGAATTCAGAACCGCAATATTATTACGATCCATCTCGGGAAAATAATCAGGTTGAAAATTTAGACCAAAGGATTTGGGGTATAAGGCCATTTTCTTTAGACCATTTTTTAGGCCTTTTCCCTTTAGACCATTTTTTGGATCTCCCTTCTTTTGGAGACCATATTGGTGGGGAAGCCCATTTCTAGGCGGTTTATTAGGTGGTTTGTTGGCTGGTACGTTATTGAGCCCATTTTGGTATGGTTATCCTTATTTTTATTATCCGTATTATCCGTATATCTTTTTTTAGCATCATGACTCTGTATAAATTAAAATCATCACTAATACAACATGTATTATAAACAGGTATTTTGAAGTATAAAATTGAGAATAGGAGTTTGGAGTCCAGATTGGAGCTGACACCACTTCACGGGGTAGCGTCAGGATTTTCACAATTTACAACGTTAAGAATACAATCGTTGTTATATCAAGGGGTATGAGGTTTATATCAATATGGTCTAATCTATTGGGACTTAACCGATTTTACGTAAAATAAAGCTTACTAGTGTCTCGTAAGACTTGTCTCAAAAGTCTTATCGTTGTTAAATCCTTCGTTTTTAACAATGAAAACAGCTTAACGTTGTAAATCCGCATTTTCGGGACGCTACCCCTTCACGAGCTTAGAGCTAATGGTTTAGTTACCGGTTATAAAAACGGTTAGTTCATAAAACGAACAACAGTTTGGTTTATCTCTCCATTAAAGAGATTATTATACTTAATAAACAAGGAAATGGGACCTCATTGAGAAGTCCCATTTTGTTTGGGAAAAATGATCCTGTATAGGTAATCTTCACAGATAGACGTTAGTAATTTATTTTTAGAATAGAATATGTGTCTTTGTGATAAGAGTGCAATTCTCATTAATTTAAATAATTTAACTTGCCTATAAAGGAAATAAACATAAATGATTTTAGTTTTGCACGAATTATTTCGTCAGCTCAAGGAAACTTACCTTATTACACAATAAATAAAAAAACGGAGTGAACTAAAAAGGGATTTAGATATATGGGATCAAGGGAGTAATAGTAACTTTACTGAAGTTTAAATTATTTTTTACTTATGGGATTTCGGAGCATTAAAGTACCTAAAGAATTACTTTCTTTAGATACTTTAATGCCTTTTAAGAAAGGGGGAAAGTGGAGGCGATTATCCCCTAATAAATGAAGTATTCCCTAATATATTTAATTTTTCCTCTGCATTCTTATTCTTAACCTTAAAACCCCGACATATTATTAGATTAAAAATGAGAAAAGGTGATTGTTATTTTTCAGAAATTAATAGCTACTCTTATTGGAAGTCTGTTATTAGGAGTTGGTGTGAATGGGTTTCTAGTTCCTCATCATTTAATAGATGGTGGAATCCTTGGGATCGCACTATTACTTCATTATTTTTTTAAATTTCCAACTGGTATTATAATGGTGGGGTTAAGTATCCCTATTTGTATATTTTCCTCAATAAATAAAAAAGAGTATTTTTTTAGTAGTTTGCAAGGCTTATTGGTTTCGTCCTTATTTATTGATTTACTTGTTCCTCTTCGTTCTCAATTTTTTATTCCCCAACTTGCAAGCGCACTAATTGGAGGTGCAATAATTGGAGTTGGTGTTGGTCTAATGCTGCGATATAAGACAAGCACTGGAGGAACTGACTTACTAGCTGAAATTATTTCTGAAACTTTTTCGTTAAATATTGCACTTGTAATCATACTGATAGATGGAATTATTGTGTTGGCATGTCTGGCTTTATTAAAATTAGATACCTTCATTTATTCATGTATAGCTATTACCTCTGTGGGTTTAATAACATCCTTAATTAAAGGAAAATAATTTTTTATTGAGAGTCCCAACAACAAACGTGGAAACATACGCTAAGCAATATCGACATGAAGAAAGCCGATTTTTCCTACGCTGTAGTTAATGGGATGGGAATAATAAGCCTATAAGATTAGTGTTATGATTGTTTTTTTTAATTACATAAGTCTATTGTTGATGGGTATTTTAAAATTATTAGTTTATATTGCGGAGGAGTTTTATGAGGAAAAAAATTCGCTAATACTAATAGTGTTTTTAAGTACTTTCATTTTAACAATTACGGATCTTATTGGACCATTTAATACTATTGGCTCTGGTACAGCAGCCTTAAAGGAGAAAAATGATGAACTTTACAAAGAAATTAAAGTGTATAGAGAGGAACATAAAATTGAACCGATTGATGCAAAAGTCGATAGAGTGTGGAAGGCAATTCCTGGATACAATGGATTGGATGTAGATATTGAATCTAGTTATAAAAAAATGAAATCAGATGGTAATTTTCACAAAAACAAAGTTGTTTATAAGGAAAAACCTCCAAATGTCCATTTAGAAAATCTAGCACCCATCCCGATTTATAAAGGAAATCCAGAAAAGCCTATGGTGGCGTTATTAATAAATGTTGCTTGGGGTAATGAGTACATTCCAACGATCCTTACCACACTAAAGGAATCCAAGGTCAAGGCGACATTTTTTTTCGATGGTAGCTGGGTTAAAAAGAATCCTGACCTAGCTAAGATGATCTATCGGGAAGGCCATGAAATTGGAAATCATGCTTATAGTCATCCAGATCTTAAGAAGCGATCTAAAAGTGATACCATACAAGAGTTAGAAAAGACGAATGCTCTCATTGAAGAAACCATTGGCATAAAACCGAAGTGGTTCGCACCTCCCAGCGGTTTGACAAACCCTCTGAGGATCTTCCAGTAAGAAGATCCTTTTTTGCTGCTTACTCAATTAATGTACCTTTTAGTTAAGTTAGTATTTTACAATCTTTCTTAGGTAAATACGGTTACTAAAAAGTTTATTTTAGTTTTTATAAATATTCGAATCTTTTCCTCAACGAGGACTATAAACGCTTTCACATGTTCCAGGCGCTGGTTCATAAAAACAATGTTGTTTAAATTGACCAGTAAAAGGTTGGTCATACCATGTTGGAGGACACGGACCATATGGATTAAAGTACCAAAGAGCATATTTCGCTGGGTGATCTCTCCAATATTCCAAATTCTTTCTTGCTAATCTTCTTTCAGATTCTCTTGCTCTTTGATAAAATACATTACCTTTTTGAACAGCTTCAAAAGAGTAATTTCCTCCTTGTACGTGAAAAATGACATCTCTAATTGTTCTTAATTCCTTAAAGTCAGCACAATCTGCTACAACACGGTTAACAATGACATTTCCAACATATAGCATTCCTTGTGATCCTTCGCCTTCAGCTTCTGCTCTCATCATCCTTGCCATTAAATCGACGTCTGCATTTCGGTAAGCTACTCTTGTCATTTTTCCACCTCAAAAATACAGTATGAAAAAAAGAATGCATTTATGTCCTTGTTTATAAAATAAGAATACTTGGTTTTTAGGCCCAGTACCAGCGTTGCTGTAACCAGGGGCAAAGTAATAATTAAAGATGATAAAGTTAGCTTTTTTTATATGCCAAAATTCTATAAAATTTTATTGAAAGTACCATAAGGGGAGGCTCAATAATATGAAGCAAACTTGGGAGTTAGAGGAACTCATTGAACATTTTACAGTTATTCCATAAGAGATACGTTTAATTGGAAATAAATATGGAAGTACACGACTTGGATTTGCTGTTTCCCTAAAATTTTTTCAATACCAGGGTCGTTTTCCAAAAGGAAGGCAGGAAATAAATCAAGATATTATTGAATACGTTGCAAAGCAAGTAGGAGTACCTGCAGATTCCTTTCAAGAATATGATTGGAATGGACGCTCTATAAAATATCACCGTGCTCAAATCCGGGAATTTATGGGGTTTCGAGAGAGTACATCTGAAGATATGGGACAAATAAAGTTATGGCTACAAACGAACATTTTACCTCAAGAAATGCAAATGGACCGGGTTCGAGAACATGTCCTTCACCACCTCAGACAACAACAGCTTATTCCTCCGACTCATTACCAACTAGAACGAAATATTAAATCAGCTATTCGTCAATATGAAGAACATATTTCACACACCATTTTCATGCAGCTTTCAGAACATTCCAAAATCCAATTAGATGCCTTTATACGCACCTGCTCCCATACAGAACTATTAGAAGAGAATGAAACCATTCTTAGTTTTCGAGAACTTGTATCTGATCCTGGAAGAATCGGATTACATAGTTTATTACAAGAAATCGCAAAGCTACGAACCGTAAGGAATATACAACTTCCTTATGACTTGTTTAATGGGATACCACCTAAAATGATCCGATCATATAGACAACGTGCCGTCTCTGAAGATATTCGAGAATTACGCAGGCATCCCGATTCTATCCGATACACGTTATTAGCAGCTTTCTTCTGGTGTAGAGGAAGAGAAATAACGGATAATTTAGTGGAACTTATTATTCAGATTGTTAATCGTATTGGAGCTCGTGCAGAACGAAAAGTCGAAAAAGAGTTTTTACGCGATTTCCGTAAGGTAAGTGGCAAGACAAACCTCTTATTTCGTATGGCTGAAAAGGCAGTGGAACAACCGGATGGGATTGTACGTGATGTTTTATTTCATGTTGTCGGGGAAGATACTTTAAAAGATATTATTAAAGAAATGAAGTATACTGGTCCAACCTATAAACAAAAGGTATATACCGTGATGAGATCATCCTATGGTACTCACTATCGAAGGATGGTTCCAGCTTTATTGGATGTCCTAGAGTTTCGCTCCAATAATGATGTACACCGTCCTGTTATAGAAGCCATCGAATTACTTAAACAATATAAGCTCACCAATCAGTATACATACAACGAAACAGATTACATACCAATAGAAGGAATTGTAAAGCCCGGCTGGATTGATACCGTGATTGATAAAGAAACAAATCGTGTGAACCGAGTGAATTATGAAATTTGTGTTCTTCAGGCCTTACGAGATCGGTTGCGTTGCAAGGAAGTATGGGGTGTAGGGGCCGATCGGTATAGGAATCCGGAGGAAGATTTACCAAAGGACTTTGAACAAAATAGAGAAAAACATTACGATGCGCTTCGGAAACACCTTGAGGCACAAACACTTATTCAAGAACTAAAAACGAACATGAATACAGCTTTAGAGAAGTTAGATAAAAGCGTAAAGAACGATTCTAAAGTACGTATTTTAAATAAGGGAAATGGTTGGATTTCTGTATCATCTTTACAAGCACAAGCTGAACCCGTTAACCTCAATCTTGTAAAAGCAGAGGTCATGAAGCGTTGGCCAATGACGAATCTGTTAGATATTTTAAAAGAAGCTGATTTACGAGTCCACCTGACAGATATGTTTCAAACGTTGGGAAATAGAGAAATTCTTGATAAGGAAACACTTCAACGAAGACTCATCCTCTGTCTATATGGGTTGGGAACAAATACTGGTTTAAAACGGATCGCTGCAGGTGAACATGGAGAAAGTTATAAAGATTTACTGTATGTTCGACGTAAGTAAGTTTATCCATAAAGAAAATTTACGGAATGCTATATCAAAGGTAACTGATGCTATTTTGGCTACTCGTGTAACTGAAATATGGGGAGAGGGAACAACGGCATGTGCATCTGATAGCAAAAAGTTTGGAGCTTGGGATCAGAACTTATTGACGGAGTGGCACATTCGATACAGGGGGCGTGGAGTTATGATTTATTGGCATGTAGAAAAGAATTCTACATGCATTTATTCCCAACTCAAATCTTGTTCTTCTTCAGAAGTAGCATCTATGATTGAAGGATTACTTCGTCATTGTACAAATATGGAAATTGAAAAGAACTATGTGGATACACATGGACAAAGTGAAGTGGCCTTCGCCTTTTGTCATTTACTAGGTTTTCAACTCATGCCCCGATTTAAAGCGATTCATTCACAAAAACTATACCGTCCAGATGTAGGAATGCAAGAATTATATCCAAATTTACAGCCTGTGTTAACTCTACCAATCAATTGGAGCATAATTGAACAGCAATATGATCAAATGATTAAGTATGCGACAGCTTTACGGTTAGGTACGGCTGAAACGGAGGCAGTTCTCAAACGGTTTACTCGTAATAGTGGGCACCCAACATATCGAGCACTTGCTGAACTGGGGAAAGCACTCAAAACCATTTTTCTGTGTGAATATTTATCATCGGAAGAAATAAGAAGAGAGATTCATGAGGGATTAAATGTGGTTGAAAACTGGAACTCTGCTAATAGCTTCATTTTTTATGGAAAAGGAGGAGAAATTCAAACGAATCGTATGGAGGACCAAGAGATTGCTGTACTAGCTCTTCACCTTCTACAAAACTGTTTGGTATTAATCAATACATTGATGATTCAAGAAGTGCTACTGGAACAAAACAAATCTTTACTACAAAAGCTGATACCGGAGGACTTTAGAGCCTTAACACCACTTATCTATGCACATGTGAATCCATACGGGACATTCAAGTTAAATATGCATGAGCGTCTAAAAATCCAGAGAACTTCTTGAAACCTCTACAAATATAAGCCTTCCTAGTGGTATAGAGGGGAGCCAGGATAGTGGTGGTCCACCCTTATTCTATTAGGGGTAGCGTCAGGAAAACTCTGTTAAAACGTTAAGGAAATTACAATATTAAAAGTCCAATTTCTCAGTATTAAATTGGGAAATTGGACTTTTTTCGTTACTCCAGAAATGCACCTTATTATTATATAGTTAAGGTGCTACAAGCTCGACTTTTATTCTATCCGGGTCTTCAAAGTAAACAGCATAATGATCATTTCCCTCAGCAAATGGATGCTGGTCTGTATAAAGAATATTAATTCCTTTATCTTTTAATTTCATAGTCATATCATCGACGTGTTGGCGTGAACCTGCGTGAAATGCTAAATGATTTATACCTACTCTGCATCTAAGATATGGAACGTCCAGAAACCGTTCTTCTGTTTGTACAAAAACTATGTAAGTATTTCCTATTTTCCAACTTTGTCCACTTTTCCATCCTTGAAAAGGACTGTATCCTAATTCTTCAAGAAACCAACTCCAAAAATCAATCGATTTTTTTAAATTAGATACATTTATTTCAATATGATGAAGTAACCCTTTTGCCACAAAGCCTCACCCTTTATCTAACATTAGAATACCCGTTTATTTAATATAACAGAACTGCACAAACAGCTCATCGATCTTCAACGAAAGCGCCCTTTTCGAATAACAAAGAAGCTTCTATTAACTGGTATTGTTGAAAAATTTATTTACATGGTTCTTACTTATTTAAATTCGACTTTCAAAAGTCCATATACATCAACATCTTCAAAATTATTTAAAAGAAGTCTATTTTGTCTAAGTGTTCCCTCTTTCTTTAACCCAGCTTTCTCTAAAACCATTATTGAAGCTTTGTTTCTAGAAATAGCAGATGCCCAAATTTTGTTTAATTTGAGTTCGTTAAATCCAAAATTTATCATCCGTTTTACAGCTTCAGTTGCAAAACCGTTTCCCCAAAAATCTCTGCCAATCCAATAGCCAAGTTCACCTTTACTATTGTTTTTATCAACTCTAATTGTTATTGTACCTATTAGTTCATTGGTATTCTTTGATACTATTGCTAAAGGGTACTCAACACCTTCTTTTAGTAATTCTGGTTGGGTATCGATCCAAGCTTCAGCATATTCTAATAGATAAGGGTGAGGAAGACCTAGAATACTCGCCACCTCTTCATTATTTGCTAATTTTTGAACTCTAAATGAGTCTTCTTTGTTGAAAGGTTGTAAATATAGACGTTCAGTTTCTAATTTTAATAACATTACTTAACACCTCTTAATTTAGCTTCCTAATTAACTTATATAATATCACAATGAAATTTCCGTTATTTACATTTTTTAACTTAAAGTTCAATTACAAAAAGACGCAATTATTAAAGAATTGTGCCCGATAATTGAATAATGAGAAATGTAAAATAGGGAAAAAATAGGTAGTTCAAGTAGCTAAAGATTATTTACAATTAAGCATTAATTTTTTGTTTTACCAATTTGTTTTCTTTAACTTGAAGTAACCATGACTTCGATGGATCACCTATCAGTTCAGTAGTGTTATCTGTAAAATACAAAGCACTGTCGTCTTCTAAAGCGATTGTATCCTCAGTTCTATTACCATTTAATAAAATTGAATGCAAAGCCTCAGCTCTATCTCTTTGATTATAGTGAGGACAAAAAATTTTATTAATAATTTGCCACCCAGAACTTTCTATGTATCCTTCTCCTTCATAATTTGAACGAATTCCACTCTTAAACCAACAGATAGCACCTGCACTAATACCCGCAATTAAAGTTCCGGAATTGAGTGCTTCTTCTAACTTATGGTCGATTTTGTACTTTTTCCAATGCTTCATCATATTAACGTAGTTACCACCACCGAGGTACATAAGATCAGAGGATCTGAATAACTCGATTATTTGACTTTCATTTGGATTTTCATTTATACAACGTAGTACTTCAACTTGACAACTCAATTGTTTCTCAAACGTGTCTTTAAACTCTTTTATATAACCTTCATCATCGTTACTTGCTGTAGGTATGAATAGAACCTTAGGATTTACTTTACCGACCAATTCTACAATCCTCTTATTTATATGAAAATTGTCAAAATGTTTTACAAAACCTCCACCTATTACAACTAACCTCATAACCAAATGGCACCACCAAAAAATTTTATTGTTTTAAATTCTGTTCTAATGTCATTCTTAAACCTTATATCGATTTTAATATAAATATCCAATTTTTAAGATCCTTATTCAATAAAGTCCCTTAAGGAGATTCGATTCACATTCTAATATTTCCTTCTCTTGTTCAAGAATCTGGCCCGATTATGGAATAAAATAATTTTTATAAAATAGACTTTTTTATATAATTACCGTAACAAAAACGTTCATATAAGAAGTAAAGCCCAGAAATTAAGCATTTCGAGGCTTTTTTTGCAAAGTTTAATGGTTAATAGGTGATGGTTTATTTTAAAAGGAAAATAATCAATTGCAATAGGACAAGCACCGTTTCGTTAAAGGCGCCCATTTCTGTATGTTAAAGAAAATGATGAAGTCATTTTCCCTATAGGGCTATTCAAGTATTCGAATCAATTTAGGATTAATTAGTTGAATACTTATATAAAAAACAAAACTATGTGTTTAAAAGTAGCTTTATTATTTAATTTTTTAATGATTTGACACGTGAAAATAGCAAAATACATTTCAAAAAATGAGCAGTGATAGGCTACTACTGCTCTTCAGATAAGTTATAGTGTACTTTCTGCAAGCGATTTTAGTTCGCCATAAAACAACGACCAGAAGCCATGGCATCAGCTTTCGTTACGTGAACGGTACCATGTGGATGCTGAGGCGGCGCATAAATAGAGTAAAGTTTTAGCGGGATATTACCTGTATTGGTTACATTATGCCATTTACCAGCAGGTACCATAATGGCAAAGTTTTCATAGACTTTTTCTGCAAAATCTAAATTATCTTTACGATCCCCCATTTGAACAATCCCTTGACCTTGTTCAATACGCAAGAATTGATCAACTGTGGGGTGAATTTCTAAACCGATATCTTCTCCAACATTGATACTCATCAAGGTAACTTGCAAATGTCTTCCTGTCCATAAAACGGTACGATACGTATTGTTTTGCTTCGTAGCCTCCTGTATATTAACGATAAACGGTTCTGGTCCATAATCTTTTAATTCAATTTTATCTTTGCTCTTAAATGATTTTAAAAAGGCCAATCGTTTAGCATGCTCCATTTCATCTGTGGAAGCACGTAGGAATACATCACCAACCGGTGAATTTTGCAAAAGCAAATAATCATTTCGATATTCTTCATAATTCGCTAATTCCGTTTCATAAGCTTTTTGCAGTCCTTCACGATAATTTCGAAAAGATACTTTCTCGATTTGGTACACAGGCTGTCTTCCAGTCATCGAAATATACAGATTTGTATGTTGCTGCCAATGTACCTTTTCGTCTTCTAAAATATTCAGAATGTCATTTTTATGCTTTTGATTTGGTGCTAAATTTACTAATCGGCTATATAAATCAATGGCTGAAGCTTCTCCTTTTATTCCGTCAAGTATTGCCTCAAATACTAGTCGATCCTTTCCTTGACTATTTCTTAACATCAAGTTTGAGTTATATATTGATGGGTTGACGTAATAAGGATATGGGTACGTGATTGGAACATTATACATTTTGATCATTCCCTCATATTTTTATAAAATTATCATATTCCTATGTTTAGAGTTTGTGCTTTAATCCATAGTGCCTTAAGAAGGTCTCATTTGAAAAGAATTTACTCAGTTAATGGCCCGTTTGTTCAACAGGCAGGGATGGAGAGCACCATTCTCTCCATAAACTAAACTTTTTTAAATACCTCTGTATAAGCAACTAATTACTCACTAAGTTGTTTGTTATCACCTTCTAATTTCTTGGTCTTCCGTTTCAGTGATTCAATAAGGGCATCCTTTCCTCATTTATTTCTCGTTAATATTGTTTTAGTATAGGTGATTGTTGCTGCCTTAGCGCTTCAATCCGTTCAATGAATATCGACATTGTTGATAGCGTTGTGCTTGCGTGCACTTGATTCATTTAAGACACTTCTAAAATTAATTTTTCCATAATGGCTTCATCACCAATTTTACAAATATAAAGTTGGTATCAATCGCTAATTCATCAAGGAATTCATAAAGGTAATCATCAAACAAGAACTAGATGATTAACTCCCCTCTATCTATTTCAACTGAATTGGTGTCCATTTTTATGATCAAAAATAAAGTCCTCTATAAAGAGCGATAGTGCTTCTACAATTCTCAAACCTTTTTAAATAGCCGTTTAATAAGCAGTCAATCTCGTATGTTAGTTGTTACCTTATAAATCTACACAGCTAACTCGATTCCTTTGCGTATCCAATGAACTCTTTAATATTGTCAAACCGGGGGTCATCCCGTTTTTACGACAATAAGTTTGGAATCTTCATGGTGACTGATATTAAATTAAAAACTGTCCAAATTTTCTTTTCTATTGGCAGTAGGATTTATTAACCAGTAAAGATATTTGGAGAGACCATATAACCAAGCGTATATCCATCGGGTTCGCTGTTTGCTAATTCACCCCTACCAATCCAACCTTCACCTTTTTGACACAATACACCCAAGAGAATTAAAAATGAAGGCAAAAAAACCACCCACGATGTTGTGAGGGGTCTCATTGTGTTTATAAAGTTTGTTGATGTCAATGAAAAAACGTGTTAAGAATCGAAAAAGAAAGCTTGTATGTACCTGTGAAATACTTAAATCGTTATTATTTTCACCCAACTGATTCTGGCTTCCGTTACATCCTGATTCTATTCCGATAACCGTTAATACTAAAAGACTGATCTTTAATTTGTTTTATTTTATATATCATGAAAAATCACCTCTGTGTTTTATCCATTATTGAGAGAGTAAAAAAGGTTGGTTTACTCGACCAACCTTTTTTGTCTTTTTAAAAAGATAAGAAAGTATAAAAATTTGGGTCTACCACAGTCATTTAAGCTGTGGTATTTTCATTTTATGGAGACCAATATATTGAGAAGAATATTTTTTGATAAACACCAACATTGGGAA
>NZ_JBQENT010000045.1:0-45551 GCF_052044855.1 Metabacillus sp. 22489 | reverse complement strand
CCAAGATTTCCATTCAAATATTCGGTAACAATCTTTATTTTAAATTCCTCACTATATTTGGCCATAATAATACCCCCAGAAGTTAGATTTATTACTCTAACTTCTGGGGGTCGGTACCTCTTTACAAAAGAGAAAGGGCTTCTTATATTTATTCTGCCATATATACTATTACTTTTGATAAAATTCTTCAGATGAAAACCTTTCAATAAAGTGCTGATACGGATAGTATGTCTTTCCTTTCAGCTTTTGGGGCATCAGGATGCTTGCTTAACAAGTCCTTTACTTCCTCTTTGCTTAACCCTAAATAAATATACAAATCCTTTTCTTCTATTAATGTCGGATATCCAGATAGACTCCCTTTTGGATTTTTAAAATTCTTTAGTCCATCCCCTATAAAATAACCTAAAGCTGCTAACCCTAATCCTATCCAGAAAATCGATATCCATGTTGTACTCTCCTTTGAATCAAATCTATAACTTGAATATAAGTAACAAATAAGCCCATCAATCTCCTAAGCAATTCACATTCTATCCAGCATTACGTAACTTATTTTCTAAAACCCTATGTAATTTCATTTGACATTTCACATGATAAGAGCTGCTAGCAAGCTTATTAGGATTAAACTTTCCAATCAATTGCCGAACATCTTTATCATGAACAATTAGTTTTCGATATCGTTCATCTATTAAATATTCCCGGAACCATTCGTGCTTTTTTAATTGCTTTAACACACTCTCTATGTCTTCTTCATCAGCCTTTAAAAAAGGGAGATAAACAAGAATATTTAACATATCAACTAATATTGCCAATGCCTTTCCCTCCAAATTAAATCTCTTATTAAACTTTACGGTCATTCAGATAAAAGGTTTCATGTTTTTTCCATTCATTCACTTCATTAAGGTAATAAAAAAAGGGAGATATCGATTTGAAAGGACAGATGAAGGCATGTATCCAAACAATTATGGAGTACTTCCAAAATATACACACTTTTTGCAAGCATACCTTTGATTTATAAGCTAAATAACTACGGACTATGTTATCAGTAGCTTTTGCCTTTCTAAATAAAATCCTTTTTTAATAGTTCTAAAGTACAAGTAAACAGTTATAAATCTATCATATTTCTAATAAATAAAAAGCCTTATAGCTATTTACGAAAAACACGTTAACTCTTATGCTTCATTACAAACATCTTGATAAAAATCATTTGTTTTCACACTCAAAAAATGCATGATAAACTCACGATAATCAATGATTATATATTCCTATTTTTAGCGAAAATTGGCAAAATTTGTTGACGTTCAACTATTGTGTATACTACATTTGAATTATCATAGTTCTAAAATTCTTGATTCTGTGATAATAGTAGGAACGCTTTTTTCATAGTTTTTTAACGTACGATAATGGCAAACTCATTGAAAAATGGGGACGCAAAGCTAGAGGGGCTAAAGTGTAGATTTTTCATTATACACCATGCCAGCCAGTTACCGAATACGACGGAAACTCCGTCTTATTCAAGGTGGAGTTTTTTTGTTGCTTAAAAATTTTGAAGGGGGAATCGAAGCTTGACTATGCCAATGAAAGGTATCTCAGAAGATCAGACAAACACAAACATCGATATTGAAGGTGCAATAATAGCTAAAAAGCATTACGTGTATGAGGTTTTACCTGTATCAGACGAAGAGCTATTAATTGAAGTAGCTGAATGCTTAGCCAAAACATTCTCAGGTGTTAAATCTGGAAATGCCTTCATTGTAGAACCAGTCGTTTTATTATTGAAAATATCATATGAAACGATGAAAGAGTTTATTTTTGATTTCCTTAAACAAACAGTTAATCAAGGTTTAACCATCATCGCTAGAGAGAAATGTACTGGGAAAGTGATTGGAGCCGTTGCTGCCGAGTCCTTTCAGACAATAGAATTAGATCCTCCCCTACTAAAAGGTGATTTTGCTCCTTTTAATAAAATAAATCAGATTACCCGCTATTTAGTAAAAAAGTATGAGCAATATATTTACAATAAATTAGGAAGAAAAATCGTAAAGGAAAAACATATCCGTATTTTTCTAACCGGAGTGATGCTGGAAAAAAACAAAATGTACATAGCAGCCGAAATGAGGCATCTCTTAGAGGAAATTTGTAAAAATCGAGGTTATCAATATATTTTCTCAACAGCTCCAAATCACCGTTCACAGAAAATGAACGTACGATTAAATTACCACATGCCATTGGATTGTAAAGGGGTTCCGATTGCTTACTCATATGCAAAGGATCCGGTTTTAAAATACTTACCAAATGAATTAGGTGAAGATTGTAAGCTATTTTATAAACAGCTAACGTAGCCCTATATTTACTTTATAGAAAAAGAAGTCCTCAATCATTACTTTAGAGGAGGACTTCTCTCGGTATAGAAACATTTTTAAGAAACTGTACTTAGTTGGATAGGAGTTCAAGAAGAAACAACTAATCTAATTGAAGAAAATCTTCACGGTGAAAGAGAACGACGAGCAATACTGAAGCTTTCAGGTATTAAAGAAGGTATTGAAAAGTTAGCAAGAAAATTTTATGACTATGTCCTCTACTTTCAACAAGGATTCTATGATTTCGCATGATTCCATCGATGTTTTTATTATTTACTAAACTATTCATTTATCTAATATAATCCTCCATTCTCTTTCCCTTGTCTATCCCTCTCTATTATTAAACGATAGATTTCTTTTAGCATATATTATACAAGTGAAATTACACCTACAAAAGCTTAGAAATACTAGATTTTCAGGCTTCTTGTCCTATACATATTTAGAAATCCCCTTCATACTATGTACTCTTTAAGAATTTTCTTGATTAAAGTAAGGTGAAAATAGGTCACATCGAATTAAGTAGAGAATGTTTAGGATAAATCATACTATGTGACCATACTGTAACGAACGGAGGATGTAGATTCACTACAAATCAGTGTAAGATGATGCAAACTAAATTCTTGGTGCCTTCGCTACACTGATTGTCAAACTACTGTAACTTGAGGGAGGAATAAAAACATGATCACGAAAGAAGTTATTCCTGTAAATGAAATCACAAATTTCAAATCACGTGCAGAAGAGTTTTTTCCTATCAAATGGTATAAAGAGATGCTTCTCAATCACCCTGTGTATTTCCACGAAGGTACAAATACGTGGAATGTGTTTAAATATGAACACGTGAAACAGGTATTAAGCAATTATGAAGTTTTCTCAAGTGAAGGAACAAGAACAACTATTTTCGTAGGCTCAAATCACAAACAACAAAATCCTTCATCCATCACAAACCTTACAAATGTTGATCCACCCATGCATCGAAAAAGTCGTTCTTTGTTAGCAGCAGCCTTCACCCCTCGCAGTTTAAAAAACTGGGAACCTCGTATTCAACAAATTGCAAAAGAGCTTGTTGAAGAAATTCAAGAAAATTCAGTTGTAAATATTGTTGATGCCCTTGCTTCTCCATTACCTAGTCTAGTCATCGCTGACTTATTTGGCGTTCCGCTCGAAAACAGATATCAGTTTAAGAAATGGGTTGATATTCTTTTCCAGCCTTACGATAGAGAAAGACTGGAAGATATTGAATTAGAAAAGCAAAAGGCAGCGAAGGAATATTTTGAGTTTCTTTACCCAATTGTCGTACAAAAACGGGGAAATCTAACTGATGATATTATTTCTGATTTAATTCGAGCTGAAGTTGATGACGAAAGATTTACGGATGAAGAAATCGTTCAGGCAACAATGTTGCTTTTAGGTGCTGGTGTCGAAACGACAAGCCACGCGATAGCCAATACGTTCTATTCATTGCTATACGATGATCCATCGATTTATGAAGAGCTAAGAAACAAGATTGAACTTGTTCCAAATGCTGTTGAAGAAATGCTTCGTTTCCGATTCCACATGTCACGTAGAGATCGCACCGTTAAACAAGACAATAATCTATTAGGTGTTGATTTAAAAAAAGGTGATGTCGTCATTGCTTGGATGAGTGCATGTAATATGGATCCTGATATGTTTGAAGATCCATTCACGATGAATATTCATCGTGCAAACAATAAAAAGCACCTAACATTCGGTAATGGACCACACTTCTGTTTAGGCGCACCACTGGCACGATTAGAAATGAAGCTTGCACTAGAGGCATTTATTCAAAGGTTCTCTCGGATTGAAGCAGTTTCTGGGTTTGAATTAGAGAACAATTTGACAGTTTCAGCTACGGGTCAATCTCTAACAAATTTGCCAATGAAAGTTTATGAATAGAATCAATCAATAGCTAGTGCATAACTCATTTTTATTCCCCCAGTCCTCTGCGCTGCTGGGGGAGACTGTTTTTGTTATAAAAGGACATAGTCGTTTATTTATAAATATTCTTTTCCCTTTTCCAGTAATGATCGTTCACCTTTTCTCTCATTTGTTTCTTCTAATAAATTCATCAATTTTATTTGGTCCTCGATACCTTCCTGTATACTAGGCCATTTATCTACACCATTCATTTAATTTTGTAAAATTATCTTCACAAACTCCATTACTGGTAATTCTAGTAGTAGAAGTCTACACCAGCCATATTTCAACACTTCATCATCACACTTCACTTCGTTTGAACGAAGGAACAATAGGAAAAAATATATTAAGTCATTGAACATATAAGTAAATTATTATATATTAATATGCGGATGAATTCGGGAGGTGTAATAATGAAAGAAGCGACAATTGATATAGAAAAAACAGCATCAGTTTTAAAGCTTTTAGGTGACAAAACTAGATTAACAATGGTGAAAATGCTGGATTCAAATGATTGCTGTGTATGTGAATTTGTTGAGGTTTTTAAGGCAAGTCAGCCTGCCATTAGTCAACATCTTCGCAAATTAAAGGATGCTGGAATTGTCAAAGAAACGAGAAGAGGGCAATGGATTATCTATTCATTAAATAAAGATAGTGATCATTATTCTTTAGTCGAAAATATCCTTCAATACCTGCCGAATCAAGATTATCGTATCAAAGAACTAGAGGAACAAGGATTACGAATTTCATGTGAGTAATGGAGGATTAAATTCATGACATCAGTTATTTTAGCATCAGTGATTTTTATACTCACACTTACACTTGTCATATGGCAGCCAAAAGGGTTATCTATCGGTTGGTCTGCATGTGGCGGAGCGATTCTTGCTCTACTTGTAGGTGTTGTAGATTTTAAAGATGTCATTGATGTGACATCGATTGTATGGAATGCAACACTAGCTTTCGTTGCAATTATTATTATTTCACTAATCTTAGATGAGATTGGATTTTTTGAATGGTCAGCCTTACACATGGCAAGAGCCGCAAAAGGTAACGGGATTAGAATGTTTGTTTATGTTAGTATTCTCGGAGCTATTGTTGCTGCCTTTTTCGCAAACGATGGGGCTGCATTAATTCTTACACCCATTGTGTTAGCGATGGTAAGAAATTTAAACTTTAGTGAAAAAATGGTGTTCCCATTTATTATCGCAAGCGGCTTTATTGCTGATACTACTTCACTTCCATTAGTGGTAAGTAACCTTGTTAACATTGTATCAGCTGACTTTTTCAATATTGGTTTTGTTGAATTTGCATCAAGAATGATCATTCCGAACTTTTTCTCATTGGGTGCTAGTATCTTGGTTTTATATCTCTTTTTCCGTAAAAGCATCCCAAAAGAATATGACTTAACGCAATTAAAAAAACCAGTAGAAGCGATTCGCGATAAAAAGATGTTTAAATTGTCATGGATTGTTTTGGGAATCTTGCTTATTGGTTATTTTGTAAGTGAGTCATTCGGAATTCCAGTTTCTTTCATTGCTGGAATCGTTGCGATTTTCTTTCTAATGATGGCAAAAAGAAGTTCAGCCGTTAACACAAAAACCGTTATTAAAGGAGCACCTTGGGCAATCGTATTTTTTTCCATCGGAATGTACGTTGTTGTTTATAGCTTAAGAAATGTCGGTTTAACAGATGTTTTAGCTGACATGATTCAGGCTGTTGCAGACCAAGGATTATTTACAGCTACTGTTGGTATGGGTTTTATTGCAGCTATTTTATCTTCAATTATGAATAACATGCCAACCGTTATGATCGATGCGCTCGCTATTTCCGATACTAGCTCAACAGGTGTTATAAGAGAAGCGCTTATTTATGCAAATGTCATAGGTTCTGATTTAGGACCAAAGATTACACCGATAGGTTCACTGGCTACATTACTATGGCTTCATGTTTTATCATTAAAAAATGTAAAAATCTCTTGGGGAACATACTTTAAAACTGGAATTATTTTAACAATTCCAACCTTGTTCATTACCCTAGTTGGTTTATATATTTGGTTACTTATCATCCATTAAATTTACTTAAAAAGGAGCAAACAACATGGCGAAAAAAACAATTTACTTCTTATGTACTGGAAACTCTTGCAGAAGCCAAATGGCAGAAGGCTGGGCAAAAAAATATTTAGCTGAGGGGTGGAATGTATATAGTGCTGGAATTGAGGCTCATGGCTTAAATCCAAATGCTGTGAAAGCAATGAAAGAAGTGGGAATTGATATCTCAAATCAAACGTCTGATATCATTGATCCGGAAATATTAAATAATGCTGATTTAGTTGTTACTTTATGTGGAGATGCTGCAGATAAATGCCCAATGACACCACCACATGTAAAACGCGAGCATTGGGGATTTGATGACCCTGCTAAGGCTGAAGGAACAGATGAAGAAAAATGGGCTTTCTTCCAACGTGTTCGTGACGAAATTGGAGAAAGAATTGAGCGTTTTGCTAAAACTGGTGAATAACAACAAGCTAAGGTCTCCAAATCAAGGAGACCTTTCGCTTTGAATGTTCTAATGTTATCTACAATTTTTCTTTTTCCGTTTCAGCTGAACAGCAATTTTTGCTTTCTTCCTTGTTTTCTTCTACCTCTTTAATCACTACATTACAACAATTTGCATCTTTCATAGAATCCTTTTTGAATAAATTAAACATATATATTTCCCCCATTTCTTTAAATGAAATAAAAGATAAAACCTGATAATGTTGACATTGTTACCACCGATAATACAAAAGTGAAAACTAATTCCCGTTTAAAGATTGACTTTAATAAAATGACCTCAGGCAAGCTTGCACCCGCTGAGCTAATCATCATAGCCATAACAGGACCTAATGCCATCCCTTTCATAATAAGAATCTGTGAGATCGGGATCATACTTGATAATCGTATATATAATGGGATCCCTATAATTGCGGCAATTGGAATCAACCACCAATGATCATCACCAAAAGCTGTTGAAATCCATTCAGTTGGTACTAATCCATGAATGATTGCTCCTATTGCTGCACCGATAATGAGATATGGATAAACACTTTTCATTAGAGCTATTGTTTCTTCGAATGCTAATTTCATATTAAATTTTTTATTGCCTTCCTCATAACCAGACATCACAACATTTTTTACATACTTTTCAAATCCCAATGCTTCAAGAACAAAACCAATAACAATTGAGAAAATACTTGTCACTACCGTATAAACAATCGTTACCTTCCACCCAAGAACAACTCCCATGATCGTAATAATTGTTGGGTCTAGTACTGATGAAGCAAAAAGAAAAATCATGACGATTCCAAAAGGCATTTTCTTTTTCAACATATTTACTACTACTGGGATTGTAGAGCATGAGCAAAATGGTGTTATAAAAGCAAATGCGATCGCTACGAATGCAGCTAAAACTTTATTTTTACCCGACAATTTTTTCTCGATTTTTTTATAAGGGATATATCCTTGTAAAAGACTAATGAGAAAGGAAATGACGATAAATAAAACCGTTAATTCTAACGCAATAAATATAAAATTTTTAAAAGTCTCAATCCACATCCTTTATCCCCCTCTTGTTAACAGCAAGCTGTTTTACAACAAAAGATCGAATCTATAGGCTTTGTTTTTTCTTTAGCAGAAACAATTGTTTTAGAATTTAGATATGTAGCAATTGAACTACATATGGTCGAAAGCTTACCCATTTCTTCCCTTTTTAATTTTGATAATAAATGAACTTCATACTCATTAAACATCATGTCACCTCTTAAAACAAATTATTTTGATATATTAATCAAAAAAAATTGATATTTTACTCAAAAATTTTTTAATCTACAAATAGTGTTTCACAAACAATAACTGGTTCACATCATCAATTAATTCCACATACAAACTTTTCTTAAATCAATTTTTTTTGATATTTCAACTATATATCCAAAATTTTCTGATGTCAATCTATTTAATCAAAAAAATTTGATTAAATTATCATTCACACCTATAGAGCATTCAGCCTAAATTAAACAATTTCTAATCGCCCATTCTCAAAAGCAGTCTGTTGTTTATAACTTCCCTTTGGAAAAATAAATGTCCAGGGCATACTAACCTTTGCTGGGATTACAAGTGTAGGGATAGTGAAGTTCTTATCTGCCATGACCTCACTATGCACACGGTAAAGCAATCTTACGTTATGAAAGGTATGCGGATTATCAGTAAAATTGTGAACCAATACCGTTACGAGCAGCGCCTCTTTATGGTTAATCGCTTCTCGAATCGGAGTGCAAATAATATCGGAATCGGGAGCATGTTTTGTTTCATTAAAAATTGTTTCTATATGTTGTCGGTCCTGTTCAGCTATTGCTTTTTCCCAAGACGCTTCAAATTGTAATTGCTGCATGACGAAAACCACCTCTTGAAGATTAAGTTTATCATACTTCTACGGTTTTCCTTCAATAATAAAAATAACAGTTACATGCATTTCGTCATCATTCTGCCACACAGTTCAATATTACACAAATTACCATACATCAAATAATACGCTTATACAAAAAAATAGATAGTAGGAAAGGTAAAGGAGAAGGAGAAAGATGAGAGAGTATATCATCTCTATTTGGAATCTAATAGACCCTCTATATTATCAGTTTACACGGCTCACATACCTTCCATCTAAAGAAGGGAATATCTTTCGGGTTCGATTAACGAAATATAAAGGCAAGAATATCGTTCTAGCAGATGGCACAGAAATAAACAAAAATGATACGTTAGTTAAGATTCACCTTCATAACGTCAGATTATTAAAGGAATTTAAAACGACAAAAAGTGAGCTTAAGAAAGCCAAAACCATTTATCGATATGTTCAAAAGTCATTACCTGAAATTAACCTTTATATTCAAAATCATCCACAATCGAGTCAAATTAAAGGGATTATCGGAATTACTACATTAAACAAAGGCTGTAAACGGCTTGGCTTTGAAGTCTTTTCCATATCACATCCTGTCTACCAGTGGTTCAAACGGCTTGCATTTTTACCGATTGAGCTAATATCTAGTAACAATTCATTGTGGCATGTGTTAAAGAACCATAAACCAAGTTACTTAATTATGTCTATAGACAAATTATCAACGATGTACAGAATGAATAACAGCGAATAGTCAATAAGAAAAGCGCAAGCGCCTTGATCAGCCCCGACAAGCATAAGGCGATTTGGAATAGAAGGCGTTCTTTGCCTTCAATTCCAAATTGCCTAGACCCTAGAGGGGCTAGGCGCTGGAGCTAGACACTAAAACTAAGTTCAAAATGTTATACTTTCTTACCTTGTAAAAAAGGAAAAAGCGATCCATATCGCTTTTTCCCTAAATCGCTTTTACTGCTTCACTTGAAACTCTTCCTAATGATAGCTTATGAAGAGTGATTTCAGGTCTGCTTCCTACGCGGATGTTTACACCTGTCTGACCAAGTCCTTCATTGATATAAAACGGTTTTCCATCATGATTATGAAGTCCTTTTATCATATTCATACGGGCAAGTTTGCCCATTTTTGCTAGATGATATGCCTTTGGATAGCAAATTTGTCCACCGTGAAAATGGCCTGCAAGCAAATAATCAAAATGATAGTTTTTCATTTGCAACACGATATTAGGGTCATGAGTAATGACTAGATTGATACCTGATTGAATTCCTTTATAGGAAGCTTCAATATTGCTTCGTTTTGTACTAAAGTCATCAATCCCAATAATATTGACGAAAGTACCTTTAGCAGAAATGATATCATGTTGATTTTTTAATACTTTGCAATTATATTTCACAAGGGTATCAATTAACGTTTGCAGGTCTGGTTGCTTTAAAACATAATCATGGTTACCCAATACGGCATAGATACCATAGGTTGACTTTAATTGATTGAGTTTCTCTAAATATGGGATAAGCTTCGGAATCGTACGTTTCCGATCTAAAAAATCTCCCGTAAGGACGATTAAATCAAGTTGTTCATCTTTTAGCATCTCGTAAATCCCATCAGGAGAAATCGATATATTTTCTAAATGTAAATCCGAAAGCTGCAAAATCGATAATGTTGAATCATCTTCGTTCGATCCTTCGTTACTGATTTCGATTCGATTAACGACAACATCTTTCGTATTATTATTCGCTTTTTTAATTAGGGCATAAAGAAAAATTACTACAACAGTAATGAAAAATATACTCAAGATAATGCCTCCTTCCTATTCATTATATAGGAAAAAGACTACTAATTTTACAAGAAATAGATGGTAAATACTTTATCCCTTCTCTACTAGGCTTATGGAGGTGTATGATGAAAAAAGTTTTATTTCTCCCTTTTTTACAAATTCCATCTGGTCACCATCAGGCGGCAAATTCTTTAATTGACGGGATTAGACAAATCGATCCAGCTATTCAGTGTGATAAAGTTGATATACTCAGCTATAGCTACGGTAAGATGGAAAAAATCATTTCGAGCATATACTTAAAATGGATCCATTCATTTCCCCAAATATACAATTCCATCTATAAGACGGCTGTCTACAAAAATATTGAGGTCAATAAACGATATCGTTTGTATGAACTGCTTTTTCTCACGTTTATGAAAAAGCTTTTGGCAGAAAAGCAGCCAGATTTGATCATATGTACACATGCATTACCATCCTATATGCTCAATTATTTAAAACAAAGACATGACTTACAAATTCCTATCATTAATGTGTACACAGATTATTTTATCCACAGCTTTTGGGGAATCGAGCAAATCGACTTCCATTTCGTTCCAACTCAGCAAATGAAAGAATATTTAATACAACGAAAGATCAATGAAGACAATATTTTCATTACCGGAATACCGACACATCCAAAAATAAAAAAACAGCTAGAGCCACCTGAATATAAAAGGAATTCGCTATCAACGGTGCTCATTTCAGGTGGGAATCTTGGAGTTGGCGGTTTAGAAAACTTGTTACATCATCTACAGGAGATTCATTCTAAGCCACGAATCCAATTTTTTGTGTTATGTGGGAAAAATAGAGCGTTATATGAAAAAATAAAAGGGCTGGGAACTAATTATATCATCCCATATCCATATATTAGCTGCAGGGAGAAAATGAATGAGCTTTATAATCAAATCGATGCCATTTTAACAAAACCCGGAGGCATGACAATAAGTGAAAGCCTATTTAAAAGAAGACCAATCTTTATTTACGATGCTCTACCAGGACAGGAGCAAATCAATCTCTCTCAACTAAAAGAGGATGGTCTAGTCTTTCATCTAGACAAGGAAAATATATATGAGCAAATCCTTTCAATCCTTCAGAATGAGGAGAGCTTGCATCAGTATCAAAATCGGATAGACAATTTTCATACACATATCCACGAAAAAGAGCCTTCGGAGATTATTGCAGAGATTTTACAGCGACATTAACGTGAAATCGAGATTAATTTATAGTGTGGTGGTCACCGTGAAAGGTGATCATCATACTTTTTTCAATCCGAAATCCCTTTCTAGAGTATAATTCTTTTTAAATAGACATGGTAAAGATAAATCAAAACATATGGTACTAAATAGGAAAAGAACGTATAAAAGGAATTCCATCCGTTCCCATAATTCACCATCCCATAGTAAACATAAATCGATTCGAGCAAAGTTGTAACTATAGTCATAAAAAAAATAAATAAATAAGGATGCTTATACTTTTTAATAAAATAAATCAAGTAACTTGCTAAAACTGGATAAACCCCAAAATTAAAAAGTAATGCTGATAAGGTTTTTTGTTCAGGAAAAGGGAAAACCTCCCAAAAACCGAAATAAAACCCGAATTCGTTTATCGTAAAAGCAAGAATACTGAAGGCCGGACCAATTAAAGGGATTACCTGTTTATCCTTTTTATAAAGATGATAAATACCAACAATCCATGGGAGTAAAAACACTAGAACGAAATGTAAAAAGATCATTTATCCATTCCTTTGTATCATAAGCTTCATAACATTATGCCAAACAGCAGTCCAGTAAGTTGCAAATATGTATTTCCTTACCAATGTAATATCTTCATTATTATTGTATAAAGTCGCTTTAATTATCCTTTTATCATGTCAGCCAGTTAACAAAAAAATACCAGCATCTCATTTGATGCTGGAAAGGTTAAGAAATAAAAAAAACGGATCAAAACTACGTCACATTACTTGGTACAAATTTGGTTTGAGGCTTTTGTTCACCTTCGATAATCGTATTTTTGTGTTTTTCAATATCTTCACTTTTTAATAATTGTACTTGCTGATATTGTCTACTTTGTTCATTTACTGAATGAATCCATCTAAAGAAATTTGTTCTTCTTATGAAACGAGCATGTGGATCAAAAAAAGTTCCGGAACAACCATAAGGTACTATAATCGGTAATAACAATGTAACAAACATAACAATCTCCTCTCTTTTTTCTATAATAATGTATGTTTATCGGATGAGAATTGATTTATCAAAAGATTAGAAAAAATTGATTTGTTTTTCGAAATAACTTTACTTCAATGGTATTTAAAAAACTTTGGATTCGTTTTATCTTTACAAAGCAAATAAAGAGCAAAATAATTGACAAAAAAATCTATTTATGCTATAATTTACAATTAATATTTTAATGTTTATAATAAGATTCTCCTGGCCAGGGGAATCTTATTTTTTTATTGGAGGAAATGGAATGAAGCAAAATGAATCCAGTTTAACTTCCTTAGTATCGGCATTCGGGCGAGCATATCACAGTAAATGTGACACACCGAAAATTTTTGATGATTACATCGCAAAGGATTTAATTTCTCAAGAAGAGTTTTCAGCTATTAGTAATAACATGATTGAAGGAATTCAGTTTTTTAACAGTGAGATCGGGCAAAGGTTTAAAGATAATCGAGAAGAAATCTTAAAATGGGTAACACAAGTCCAGCTATCCCCAACACCGTTAGCACGTGCAGCATTTTGCGAAAATGTATTATTTAATGAAGTGAACTTAGGATTAAAGCAGTATGTCATACTTGGAGCTGGATTAGATACATTTGCTTTTCGACATCCAGAATTGGAAAACAGCCTAGAAATATTTGAAATTGACTATCCAGCAACACAACAAGTTAAAAAGAAAAGGCTGGATAATGCTCAATTTAATATCCCAAAAAATCTCCATTTTGTTTCAATGGATTTTACTGCTGCATTTTCTCATCAAGAGTTAATCAAACAAGGGTTTGCTAACAAAAAAACGTTCTTTAGTCTTTTAGGTGTTTCCTATTATTTAACGAAAGAGGAAAATGAGCGTTTGCTGAATGATTTATTTGCTCTCGTCCCATCAGGCAGCTCAATCGTATTTGATTATGCAGACGAAAAGCTCTTCGAAGAAAAAGGCCTGTCAAATAGAGTTGCAAACATGGTGAAAATGGCTGCAGCAGGTGGTGAACCAATGAAGTCGAGCTTCACTTATAATGAAATTGAGAGAATACTAGAAAAATCTGGTCTATTAATTTATGAGCATTTGTCACCAGCTTCAATAAATGATCGTTACTTTCAAAATAGGACTGATTATTTAACTGCATTCGAGACGATTCATTATATCCATGCTGTAAAGAAATAAATTTTCCTTTTAAAAAGCCTCTCAATAATGAAGTTGAGAGGCTTTGTTTAATACTATTAGACTACCGTTCACGTTTGCTTTATTCATAATTAAAATCAAGTCGCCTATGCTATTTAAATTAACAGTATATTCCCTTCTACTATTTTTCCTTCATTCATTTGCTTATTGTTAGGCAATTATTTTCAATGTTTCAATGAATGATAAATGGAATAGTCCACTTCACCCGAGATGTTTGCCAGCCCATTTTCACATAACTCCAATGCCATTAAATTTTCAGCAGTAGGTGGTAAGTTTTTCTTTGAGGCAAATATGCCAAACTCAGTTGATGTTTTAAACCCAAACCGTCGATAATAGTTAAAATCCCCTTCAACTATTATTCCTTTAAAACCCATATTAGAAGCTAATTTAATTCCTTCCTGTAGCATAAACTTCCCAACACCTTGTCGTTGTTTATGAATAGCGACAGAAACTGGAGATAACATCAACATTTCATTTTCATCCTCATTACTTAGCGGAAATTTTGAAAGCATAAAATGTCCGATAATCTCTCCCCTCTCCTCAGCAACTAAGTCTAACTGAGGGATATAATATTGTTTTTCTCGAATTTCTCTTACAAGAGATTTTTCAACAGCACCATCTGAATAATTGGTATTTTTGAAGATTTCATAAACAAAGTCCTCAATAAGCCGATATTCTTCCTTTTTCACAGCTCTTATAATCATTATTGAACCTCCATTCCCTAATATGGGATTTATAAAATTAATTCCTTTATTCAATTTTTCTACTCCCTTTATTTAATCAATACAGATAGCAGAATATTCTCCTCCGTTTTTAGGTTCGAGAAACGAGTTACTATTTCCTTTTAAAGCAAGATGTCAAGGAGAGAAACCGTAAAAGAATACGTTTAAATGTTTCCTTAATAACAAATGACAAAAAATAATATTTGTCATTTGTTACGCGTTGTGTCATTCTCAAAACAACTAGAAAACCACTGTTATTACAATTTAATGCTTATAGTTTCAATGAATATTCAACGTGCAAACAAACTACGAGAGAGGGTAATTAAGAAATTATGGATAAGAAAAGCGGCATATTGAGTAGGAAAGACATCTTAGACGCAGCCGAGAAAACTCTTCGTCGTTACGGCCCAAAAAAAACATCGGTAACAGATGTAGCAAAAGAACTAAATATGAGCCATGGCTCGATTTACAGGCATTTTCCGAATAAGTCAGCTTTAAAAGAAGCAGTTACAGAAAGATGGCTTGAAGAGGAAATTATGATACCTTTGCGCAAGCTTTTAAAATCTGAAGAAACATCCCCGAATCATTTGCTAAAGGATTTTTTTCTCAAGCTTATTTCTCTAAAGCAAAACCATGCAAAAAATGATGAAGAGATGTTTGAAATGTATGCGGAAGTGACAGGTGAAGCAACCGAACTTATCACGAACCATGTTAACTGCATCATTGAAATGTTAAATCAAATCATTGAGAAGGGGATAAATTTAAACGTCTTCAAACCTGTAGCAGATAAAGAGGTTATATCCCGTTCTATTTTTTATGCGACAGCAAGATTTCATCACCCTTCCCATGCCTATGAATGGAAAAATAGTAAAAGGATCCGAGAGGAATTTGAACAGGTTTGGGATCTGATACAAGATGGCTTCACTATCTCAAACTAGTTACATTGAAATATTAAATGAAAGAGGGTAAAACATGTCAACTAATTTAAGCGGAAAAACGGCAATTGTAACTGGTGCTTCTCGTGGAATTGGAAATGCTGTAGCTAAACACTTGGCAGATTTAGGTGCTAAGGTTGTTATTAATTATTCAAGTAGTTCCGAAAAAGCTAACGAAACAGTAAAGCAGATTAAAGAAAAAGGCGGTGAAGCAATTGCATTGCGAGCCGATGTCAGCAAAACAAGCGAGCTTGAAAAGTTATTCACAGAAACAATCCATGCCTTCGGGAAACTAGACATTCTTGTTAATAACGCCGGATTAATGGTAACGAAGCCCCTGCTGGAAATAACCGAGGAGGATTTTGATCGGCATTTTGCACTTAATGCAAAGGGAACCTTTTTTGCTTGTCAATTGGCGATGAAGCATATGGAAATGGGTGGACGTATCGTGAATCTATCTACTTCTGTGAACGGACAAATGTTTCCAGGCTACAGCCTTTATGCAGGAACAAAAGGAGCAGTCGAACAATTCACACGACAATTGGCTAAGGAATTCGGCCCTAAACAAATTACAATCAATGCCGTGGCACCTGGACCGGTGAACACCGAGCTCTTTACAGTCGGAAAAACAGAACAGCAAATCGATGCTTTAAAACAGATGAATGCATTTAACAGACATGGAGAACCAGAGGATATTGCTCGTGCCATCGAATTATTAGTAAACCCAGAGTCGCAATGGATTACTGGACAGACAATTCGCGTAAACGGCGGATTTATTTAAAGAGTATATTTAGCTGCCAGGGTATCGGCAGCTTTTTACTTTTTACAAACTGTTTTTGCTTCCTTTCACGGTATTTTTACGTTCCTTCTTAGTCTTCATACTATACTTGCATGAACAAATCCCCCTGTAGTATCTAATAGGTTACCAAAACAAACGGTAACCAAATGATGAAAGCACCTTTAAAAATCCTTACTTGATTCCTCAAATGAAATAAGCGTAAGGCGTGAAATGACCACATCTTTTATTTTTGTGATATAGTTAAATTGTACTAAAGGAGAACGTTACGGGAGAAATCATATTAAGTAATAAGTAGGTTATTATAATGATAACTAACCATTTAAGGGGCAATTTCAGGAGGTTTTATTTATGAGTAAAGTCGCGATTATTACAGGTGCTGGTAGTGGACTAGGACAAGCTACAGCAGTTCGCTTAGCTGAAGAAGGCGTGAACATTGTTGCTGTAGATGTGAGCGAAAAGGGCGGAAATGAAACAGTTGAATTAGTGAAAAAGCTTGGTGTAGAGTCGATCTTTATTAAAGCAGATGTCTCTAAAGCAGCGGAAGTAAAAAAATATGTTGATGAAACAGTTGAACGTTTCGGAAAAATCGATTACTTCTTCAATAATGCTGGTATCTCTGGTAGTGGTAAATTCTATTTAGATACAACGATCGATGAAATCGAGCAAATTGTTGGGATAAACTTAATGGGAGCTCTTTACGGAGTACGTTATGTTGCAGAAGTTATGCTAAAAAACGGCGGAGGGTCAATTGTTAACACTGCATCAAGTGCTGGTGTTATCGGTCAAGACTCAGTTGTAACTTATTCTGCTACTAAACACGCAATTGTTGGGATTACAAAAAGTATGGTTGCTGAATATGCGAAAGATGGACTTCGCGTTAATGCGATTGCCCCAGGACCAACTGAAACACCAATGGTTAAAGCGTTCTATGAAGCAAATCCAGAAATGAAGGCTAACGCAACAGGCGGTATTCCACAAAAACGTTTAGGTACTCCAGAAGAAGTTGCTGAGCTGGTTACGTTCTTATTAACATCAAAAGCTCAATACATTAACGGTGAAGTTATTCGTATTGACGGTGGATTCACCAACACAAAATAATATTAGACGAAAAAAACTCGCCACTAAAAAAATGGCGAGTTTTTTGTATTATGGCTTTTATGTCTTGATTTAATCCATTATTTATTGATATTTAGCCTATGAACTTGCATTTGAAAATTCACTTAAAGACTTCTCTTTCCATGCAATCGTAAGACCTAATCCAATCATCAGAACGATTCCTGCAAAGATGTAAGGATAATGAATGTTAACATCAAATAAAATGCCACCTAGAGCTGGTCCAAAAATATTCCCTAAGCTAGTATAAGTGGAGTTCATCCCCGTAACAAAACCTTGTTGATTCCCCGCCGCTTTAGATAAAAACGTAGTTAAGGCTGGACGTAACAAATCAAATGCAAGGAAGATTATACAAGTTACAATTAAAACAGCTAAAAATCCAGATATAACTGTAGAAACGAACGATAAGAGACCACCTATAATTAAACAAAACTGAATCAGCCTTTTTTCTCCAATTTTGTTGACTAATTTTCCAAATAATAAGATTTGAATGATTACGGCAACAATGGAACTAAACGTTATAATCGTTGCAATATTTTTAGGTGTAAATCCAAATTTATGATCTGAAAATAAGCTAAAAACAGTTTCGTAGGCAGATAGCCCAAATGCTAATACAAAGACGATTATAAATGCAACTATATATGTGGGATTCATTGACTTTTTAAAGTCTTTAAAGAAAGTTGACTCCTGACCATTTGAAGTATTCATCCCACGCTCTTCTTTTGACAAAGGTTCTTTTAAAATAAAAATCGAGGTTATTGCAGCTAAACATGCAATAGCAGCAGCAAAGAAAAATGGCATCCGTATGCCAAAGTCAGCAATAAATCCTCCAACTCCAGGTCCAATAATAAAGCCAGTGCTGATCGCTGCAGATACATAGCCCATCGCTTTTGATCGTTCCTGGATTGTCGTAATATCCGCTACATATGCTGTAACTGCAGGCATAATAAACGCTGCACTAATTCCACCTAAAATCCGTGATAAATAAAATATCGATACATGAGTTCCTAATCCGAAAATCAGCTCTGACAGACTAAAAATAAATAATCCCGAGACGATCATTATTTTTCTTCCAACTCTATCTACCCATCTTCCCGCAAAAGGAGAAATAATCAGCTGTGATACTGCAAATACAGCAACAAGATACCCCATTGAACTACCGGATAAATTCATAACACTCAAAAATGAAGGCATTATTGGGATGATTAGACCCATCCCAAGAAATGCAATGAAAACATTACTTAACAATATAACTAAAATCATTTTTTGTTCTTTAATTGGCTTTTTCATATTATATTTCCCTCATTCATTTCTTTCTCTTATATACTTAGTCATTACTTCTGAAAAGAGGTTGTGTACTACATCTAAAAGCTCCTCCGAAACTTCTAGATATTTTATAATCTACATATTCGACAGTCATCCCTCTTTTTTCTAATTCCTCACCTATAAATTTAAATTCTCGGTCTGTTATATATACATTTTCATTTATCGGAAGACCGTTTGTAGCTAGCTTTGATGCATCTTCTAGTGTTACATTTATTTTATCCCAATCTTTAAGCTGCTTCGGTATACCTTCTAATAATGCGTCTTCACAAACGATCATTAACCCTTCTCTAACTAAACTTAATGCACAGTCAAGATGAAGGATTGTCGGATGAAGAGGAACCTCAACTACTTCATATCCATAATGGCCAACTAAACGTTCAAGCCATTTAATCCCATTCTCATTTGATGCAAGCCCTGACCTACCTACAAAAATCGTTTTGTTTAAGACGAGAATATCTCCACCTTCTAGAAATGGACCGTCCTCTGATTTTGGACCTTTAGATATATCTGGTTTTGGAATCGATAAATATAAACACTCATTTTTATTGGATTCGGTCACTAAAATATCTCTAACAGGTAAGACCTCATTTCTTCGATGCGGAAACCTTAAAGAACCTTCTATTAAAAAATGGCCAATTGTAAAAAACGGATCTCGTACAAAGAAGTTACTGTAGCCATCTTCTTTCCCTAATTCTTTTTCATAATCTGTTAACAGTCTAGGAACCGTTACTTCTACATGATATTTCTCTAAAACTTTTTTAAAATTTTCCCTTTCCTCTTCCCACATTTTTTGTTTGTCAGGAAATACATCTTTATAGTTTTTTCCTGATATATCTTTCCCGCTATATAGATCACTTTCCTCTTCAGCCAAGAATTTTACTTCTTCAGGATCTATTTTTACAGGAAACGCTACTTCCGACTGAGCCATTACAACTCTTTTCAAAGGAGCAAACTCACTTTCAACAAAAATGTTATTCATAAATAAACCCCCACAATTTGTCAACGATTGGTAGTTGATCCTAGTATTTATTATCCTTACCTTTTTAATACTAAGGTGTAGTGTTACACTATAGTCAAGGAGGAGCTTATGAATAATTTAACTAGTAAAGGATATTTTTCAACAGCTGAGTTCGCAAAGCTAATTGGCGTAACAAAGCATACGTTATTTCATTACGATAAAATGGGAGTCTTTTCTCCAGAAGTTAAATTGGATAATGATTATAGACTCTATTCCTATACTCAAATAGATGCCTTTTTAGTCATCTCCACTTTAAAAGAGTTGGGCATGAGTCTTAAAGAAATAAAAAATTATTTGGATAAGAGAAATCCCGAGGATTTTATCTTGCTCCTAGAAGAAAAAGAAAAAGAAATGGAAGAAAAAATCAAGAAATTAATGCAAATGAAGAAACATATTTCTAATAAGGCTAGTCTAACGAGGGAGTCTCTCTCAATTCGCGAAAATCATATTTTTATAACAACAGAAGAAGAGGAATGGATGCTTGTAACGAATATACTTGAAGCAGAAGATACGAGGGATATGGGGATTCTCATAAGCAATCATATTTCAAATTGTAAAAATCAAGGATTATTTACCCCAAGTTCAATTGGCCATATCATTCATATTCATGATGTGAAAGCAAAGGATTATCTTAAATACTCATACTTATTCACTAAGATTAGCCATAATAAGGACGAAAAGAAAATTCATCTTAAAAGTGCGGGAAGATATTTAAATATATTCCATAAAAACGGATTTTTCTCTACTAGTAAGGCATATGAAAACTTACTTGAGTATGCTCAAAAAAATAATCTAACACTGGACAGCTATTTTTATGAAGATATAATATTAGACGAATTATCTGTGAATAGCTATGATGACTATACATTAAAAATTTGTATAAGAATTTTATCCTAAACATGCAATTTAGAAATACGATACCTCATATTGATGTATCGTACCCGATTGCTCATGAGGGATTTTTGATTTCCTGAAGCAATAATTCCAAATCATCTTTCAGATTACTTCTTGCCTGTAAATCAAATTCTCCCTGCACTTCTTGTATAGGATATTTTTGTTTATGGATTATATAATGTTTTAGTTTTAAAAAAGTCGTTAAAGGAAAATCAGCATTATACCATGCTTCTCTATAACCGATAATTCCGTGTCTTTTTATTAATGCATCTAGTTCTTTGAGTACACTCAGTAAAAAGTCATCATAGGGGTATTCCGTTTTTATTAATGTTTTAGTGTTATCTTTGCATAATTCATCTTCATAATAATCGGCTTTTATCATCAGTTTATTATGTTCTTTTAATTCAAAAGTCCAAACAATTCCCTCTGGCTCTCCCTCCCATTCACACTCAGTTTTTTTTCTTACTTCATCTTTTGGAACACAAAAAGTGTTTAAATCCATCAGTGCTCTAAGAAAATCACTTAAACAATCCGTTAAATAACTTGCTGTAAATACTAATTTCTGCCCATTAATTTCAACGATACAAGTAGCCCATCCAATTCCACTAAGATAATATTTGAACTCCACTTCTCTCACCTATTTCGATATTTATAACTAGCTTTTAACCTTATTCTTAAAGAAAATCGTCTTAATGCTAAAGACTTGTTCAATAAATTAATATAGAAGCATTATTTTAATAATAAGGATGAGCTTACTATAGTTGCTCCTAACCTCTCAATTTTACGAAGAGCATTATTCTTTTTTTTATCATTCGCACCTGCTATGCCATCTTCAATTAGAGTAACTGTCAAATCATTTTGTAGAGCACCTTTCACAGTCGCTAAAACACACCCTTCAGCAAATAAACCGACAACGTATACATCCTTTATATGATTATCCGCGATGTATCGAACTAAACTAGAATTGCTAAAAGCGTTCCCTTGTTTTTTTGAGAAATATAGATTACCTACAATTTTAAGCTGTTCATTTAGCTTTGCCCCTTCACTACCTTTTAAAGAAGCATTTTTGCGAAACCAGTTTGATATATATTGATTTTTTTCAAACTCATTTCCTATATAGATAATATGTATCTTTTCTTTCAAAGCCTTTTCGATAACATTATTAATACACGTTATCATCGGCATTACTTGATTTTTTGCTACTGGCATCCGGGCATTGTCATTAGTAAAATCGTTTTGAACATCTAACACCAATAATGCTGCTTCCATATACTCACCCTTTACCTATATCTATGTGTTATTTAAAAGCTTAAAAAATCTAAAAATCCTTTCTTCCATAACCAAAAGCAGATCCCTCAACATCTAAATACTAAACAACAAAATGATTGAAGCTGTTACCAGCAAACCATAAAAAGCTTTTAAATCTAGTATAATAGTAAAGAATAACCAAGTGAAAAAAGGAAAAGAAATAAATTCCTTAAAAAAATTCAAGACTTTTTCATCTGTGTTTTCTATTATCCAGATTAATTTTACAATCGTTTTTAATTACGTTCATTTAACGAAAAAGTTTCATATGCCCATTCAATCCTTCTCTTCTGCCAATATTGTTTAAGTACAAAGTGTACAACCTGACTATTATCCAATTAAAACGTCTTGTTCCGTAAGAAACAAAGGCAAGAGAATCGTTTAATGAATGAAGAAAGGAAATGAAAATTGAAATTAGAACGTTTAATATCCATCATATTCAAGCTCTTAAACAATGAAATCTTGTCGGCTTCTAGTTTAGCTGATGAGTTTCAAGTATCAACACGGACTATTTATAGAGACATTGAAGCTATTTGTGCGGCCGGAATACCTGTCGTTTCTTACCATGGAACGAACGGCGGGTTCGGTATTATAGAAGGTTATAAATTTGATAAAAGCTTAATTGGTTCTTATGACATAGTGAATCTAATTACAGTATTAAGTAGTTTATCGAGTATTTTTGAAGATAAGGAAGTTGAGCATACGATAGAAAGATTAAAATTGCTTGATACAAGTGGAAACAATAAAACTTTATCTGTTGACTTAGAAAGCTATAGAACAGAATCGAATTCGTTAATGGAATTGCGAAAGGCAATTCATGAAAAAAGGGTAATCCGCTTTGATTATGTTAGTTATAAAAACGAATTTACATCACGTGAATTAGAACCTATTCATCTTCATTATAAGTTTAATAACTGGTATTTATATGGTTATTGCAGGGAACGTCAGAATTATAGAGAATTTAGAGTGTCGCGTATGATGAGGATTACCCTGACAGAAGAAAGGTTTCTACAGAATCACGAAATGAAAGGTGATTCATCTTATTCAAACGGCAATCTTCAAGGATTTGAGGATGTAGTCATCTGGGTGAATCCTAACTCCTTAGCTAATGTATTAGACCAATTCCAAAATTCTTCAAAAGTCATGAATAGTGATGGAAGTATGATATTTACTATTTCTGTTTATCAACCACTGAATGCTGGTTGGCTTATATCGATTCTTTTAAGCTTCGGTAGTGGAATTAAAATTATACAACCAGTGGAACTGCAATCCATTTTAATAGATGAAGCAAGAAAAATAATAAAAGTTTATGAAGATATATGACAGGCTGCTGTCATATATCTTTTTTTATAATACAAACATCAAGTTTAAAACAAATAAGGTTAAGGAGTAGATGTTAAATGAACCATGCAAAACATATGTATGAATACCATGTTTGGGCCAATAAGGTGTTACTAGAAAGAATAAAAGAATTACCAAGCAATGTTCTATATGAAGAGGTTAGTAGTTCATATCCAAATATTGCTCAGACGTTTAGTCACATTTATGTAGTAGATGTTATGTGGTTACAAGCACTTAAAGGAATTGAGATGCAAGAAGCATTGGAAGGTTCTATGGCTTTATTAGAAAGGACTAACTCATATTCTGTAGATGAATTTATTAAGTCTTTTGAAGAAGTAGCTTCACAGTACGAAGAATGGATGAATAGCCAAAAAGATTTAGAACAAAAAATGAATTTGAATAATCCTTGGTCAGGTGCTAGAGATACTGCTTACTCAGAAATTTTATTTCATGTTGCTAATCATGGTACTTATCATCGAGGGAATGTCACAACGATGTTAAGACAACAAGGGTATGCTTCGACAATGACTGACTTCGCTTTATATTGGTATCAGAGTTAAGTCAAATAAAGCATGTTTTGAAGTTATTTCAAAACATGCTTTTAAAAATAGAACGCAGGCTAACCTTTAGTGAAAGTATCTTTATAGCCTTACCTTTTTCAAGCTTAATAGTCTTCCTTCAATAAAGCAGATGTTACTATATTTAAACTTGGTGTAATAAATTGTTCACCTAACAATAGTTTCATCATTGATAACCCTTGTATTGAGGCGAAAAAGTAATATGCCATTTCTGTAGCATCTCCATTTTTAAACTGACCAAGCTTCTGTCCCTTTTTGATAAGAATGACAGTTTGTTTCATCATGGCTTCACTTTGCTTTTTTAGTTGTTGAACTTGATGAGATGGATTATCTGCTGAAATAGCCTGGTTCATAATCATAAGAAAATTTGCGAATTCATCATCTTTTTTAAAGTCATTTAATATCTCTAATGAAAATTCTTTGAAAACTTCATTTGGCGGCAAGTCATCTTCAAACCGTTTAACAATATGCTCTAAACCTAAAGTTGCATAGGATATTAGCTCATTAAATAAATCATCTTTCGTTTTGTAATGACGATACAGTAGTCCAGTGCTGATGCCAGCACTTTCTGCAATATCTTGTACTCCAGTTGCCGCGAATCCTTTCTTAGCAAATAGTTTAATCGCAGAGGAATGTATTTTGTTTTTAGTTGCCAATCTCATTGCCTCAAATTGTTCTTTTGTTCTAGGCAAAAGCTCTCCCTCCTTTAACAGGAAAACATATCTTTATTTTTCCTCGTATCTTAATGACAATAAATTATTAATCCCATTTTTCTTTGCTATCTTTTCCGGTATAGGTTTTCGTTTATATTCTTTAAACCCTAATTTCTCATACAAACGCATTGCCGGAATATTCGTGTCGGCAACCTCTTCAATTAGATAATGATGATAAGGGGTATTTTGAATAATATGCTGAATCATTTGTGAGGCAACACCCTTCCCTCTGAATTCAGAAGCTGTTCCAACAAACTCAATTGATCCTGTTTTGGTTGGAAAATCTTTATAAGGAGCTTCAAATTCCTTTTTAAGAAAGATACCGGCCATACTCCCCTTGATAAAACCTAGATACTTTCTTAATTCATTTTTATTTAATCGTACAGATAAGGTGTTACCATCTGTACATGCTGTCATTCCTGCGACCTTATTATCTACCATAGCTACATAGAATTGGTCTAAAACAAACATGTGTGCAAAAGCCTTTGCTAGTATGTTTTTGTCCTTTGAAAAATAAACAAGCCATTGAGCAAAGCCTTCAGCAAAAATTTCAGCCATTTGATTTCTTACATCAATATCTTTATCAATTCTATCCGCTTTAATAATTTTTACCTTATCATCATCTTTTTTCATAAGGATTCTCCTTTTTTAATGAATGAATATATTTTCATTATAAAATCCTACTATAACAGCGTCAAATACTAATGTAGCTCACTGGAGTTGAAAGAAATCGCATTTTTAAAAGGAAGGAAAAACTAATAAAAAAAGCGATGCTTCTTAAATAAAGTTTTGCATCACGTTATTAGAGTCATTTTTAATAAAAACTGGAAAACCTTTATTTCTTTACATTTGATTTATATTGTATTAGTATAGGAAAGTATTTTAAATCATACTTATCCTATAGGTTATTGAGGTGAATGAAATTGTCACAAACAGCAGTAAATACTACTAAACAGTTGAATGTTAAATCCGCTTCAACGACTTATGTAACAAACCTTAGCCCAATGCAAAAGGGATTCGTTGCAGTCGGGGTTATTATATCTCTTATTCTATTATTTGCGATTGTTCATGCAACTAATTGGATACAAGGCAGCCTATTCATTATAGGTTTAGTATTAGGAGCAACATTGCTTTATGCCCGCTTCGGATTCACTTCAGCTTTTCGAAGACTTGTTTCAGTAGGAAATGTTCAAGGACTTCAGGCACATATGTTAATGTTTGCCGTCTCAACTACATTATTTGCTATTATTCTAAGTACTGGCTTTAGCTTTACAGGTATTACACCACAGGGGTATGTCTCTCCTGTTGGGGTTAGCGTTATTTTTGGGGCTTTTCTTTTTGGAATAGGCATGCAGCTCGGAAATGGATGTGCCTCAGGAACGTTATATAATTTAGGTGGAGGCTCATCTTCAATGATCCTCACTTTAATCGCCTTTATTTCAGGTTCAACTCTTGGAGCTTATCATCTGCCATTTTGGAATAGCACACCTGCCCTACCGCCGATTTCTTTAGCAGAAACTACTAGTCTTGGATATTTTGGCGCTTGGCTTATTCAAATGGTCGCATTTATTGTGATCTACTTGATTACTATTCAGATTGCGAAAAAGAAAAACCCTCCAATGATGAAGCCACTTCCGACAACAACTGGTTGGAAAAAGGTTTTACGTGGGTCATGGCCATTATTTACGGCAGCGATTGTTTTAGCAGTACTAAATGCATTAGTCCTTACAATTCGCGGAAATCCATGGGGAATCACTTCTGCCTTTGCTTTATGGGGTGGAAAATTCCTTGATATAGTGGGAATGGATGTTTCCAGCTGGGGTTATTTTGCCGGTGCAAACGGAGAAGCACTTAAAAACACAGTCCTAGCGGATTCAACGAGTGTGATGAACTTTGGAATCATTTTGGGTGCGTTTATTTCCGCTTCCTTCCAAGGTACCTTTAAGCCTAAAAAAATAAAATTAGGTGTAGCTGGAGCTGCTATTCTTGGAGGCTTATTAATGGGATATGGTTCCCGTCTTGCATTCGGATGTAACATTGGTGCCTATTTTGGCGGTATCTCTTCCTTTAGCATTCACGGATGGGTTTGGGCCGTCATGGCGATGCTCGGAACATTCGTTGCATTATTTATCCGTCCATTATTTGGGCTACGGGTTCCATCATCAAAAGACACATTTTGTTAGTCAGCTTTTAAGCTTGCAGAGTTAATTTTCTGCAGGCTTTTTTATATATTTTTATGAATTTGTTCAAATATTTCTCCTCGAAACAGTTTCTTTCCAATTCATTATGCTTGCTGAAATCACATTGGGATGAAGAGGTCTTTTACTACTCAATCTAGTTAGTAAATTGTCATACTTAAACGAGCTACACAATCAATATAAGCTACTGTGTTTTTCCATAAATAGCTAAGCTGATAAATACAATCCTGCTTATTATTATCGTAGAAAAACTACGTTAATAGATATATTATATCTATTAACGGAAAAAACCTTATAGAACAAGAGCTTTATTTAATAAAACCAGCGTATAACTGGAGGTGTACCTGCTTCTGGTAAAAGATATACAAAAACAAAATAGAAAGAAATTAAGAATCCCAATATTAGTACAAAGATGGAAAGTACTATATTCTCCTTTTTTATAAGTCCAAGTAGTCCGCAAACTAAACTTGCCACTCCAAGAAATAATTCAAAAAAAGCAATTGGATATACCGAAAAATGTTCGATAATATACACTCTTGCGGAATTAAAGACGGAAATAAATAGAAAAAATATGATTTGCAATATCAGACCTATAAAAGAAAAATTCAATTATAAAACTCCTTACTCATAAAGTGAACTTGGTTGTTTAATTATACATAGGTATTCTATGTATGTAAATGAAAATTGTTAACTAATTGAAACTCCGACTTCACGATGCTCCATCTTTATTTGAAGAAAAAAAGCGATGCTCCTTAATTGAAGTATCGCTATATTACTATTCGTTAAGTTTTTTCACTTTCAGCTTAGACTTTAAATTTAAAATAAACTCGTACCCAAAGGCTGCTAACAATCCCGACCAAAAAATCACATTAGTAGGAATAGGCTCAGTTCCACTTAGTGAAGAGTAAGTATAGTTTATAAATAATAGAAACATATAGGTGTAAAACCCAAAGATTGCACCTTTTCTCCAATGAATTTGCTCGATTTTAGACATATTTCTAAAGAATTTCACTTTAAACCTCCATACCAAAATCTTACTCTTACAAATCCTTTAAACCACCTAGTCAACTAACTATATCCATATATAGAACAACCATTTCACAACTTTTCTTTTTAATAATGACAAAATTGCTTTACCCTTCAACAATGGCTAGGTATTTTAATACTGAATCTCCTGATTCAACAATTAAAATGTCCCCTCTTTCCTTCGCTGAAAAAATCTTTGTACCAACTGGAAGTTTATTCGACATCCCATCATAAAAATCTGTATTCGTATCATTTTTCGTTTTAATTTCACCGATTTGAACATCCTTTGATAAAGACAATTTATCTACCCAATCAACATTAGATTTGTAGATGACTCCATCATACTGAAAAATATCGGCATTAGAGTCTAATCTTAACACCTCATCGGCATCAATAGTGTCAATTGATACTTTCGTTGTGTCCCCTTCATTAGAGCATCCAGTAAACGTAAATAAAGTTAATGCAACCACGGTATAGAATAACTTCTGAAACAATCGGTTTCCCTCCTTTTACATAATAGACGAAAATTACCATATAAAGTTACTTATTCACATTAGTCGAGTAGAAAGGAACCTCTCTATCTCAAGTGGGATTATTCATCATTAACATCAAACTATTTCATACTGATTGAGGAAGGAGTTTAATAATCAGATAATTGATAAGGCTTTACAGACCTTTCATATCAGCCGTCCATTTAGTATGAAACTACACTGCTAAATGTTTTAATAAGACCAGACACAAAATTCACCTATATCGGGATATCATAATATTTTGTTGACACAATCGTAAAAATTAAGTAAGGTGATTTATAGTTAAATAAGTCTTCTGTTAGGTGAGGCTCCTGTATAGAGATACGCTGCTGCCCAAAAATGTCGAAAGACGCCAATGGGTCAACAGGAAAAATCGGATTAAGGTTTTTCTTAACGTAGCTGGTATTAACCTATGCTATACAGTGCTAAAACTCAACGTGGGGGGACCATTCTAAATGTACGATTCATTTTACTTTTTGAACCCCTTTCTATATAAGAAAGGGGATTTTTTTTGGAGGTGAGGATGAAATGGACGCTGAGGATCCCTGTAGTATATGGTTTAAAAGGTTATATTTGAGGTGTTTAATTTCTCCTCATATTTCCAAAGAGAATGTAACAACAACTTACTAATATTTATGTAGAACTCAATACGACTTAATTTGTCGGTATCATAACATTTCCTTTTATAGAGTAAAAAGAGGTGGAAAAAATGCTTAATATATACAAAACATCGCATGAAGGTAAAATCGTTGAAATAAACAATATTGAAGAAAACTGCTGGATAAATATTTCTAATCCAACATTCGAAGAACTCAATCTCGTTTCTAGACAATGCAAAATTCCCTTTGAATTTTTGGAAAGTCCGTTAGATTTAGAAGAAAGTGCTCGAGTTGAATATGATAAAGAAACGAATTGCACGTTAATAATCAATGATTTTCCGATCATTGATAGCAGCAATCAGCATTTTCATTCTTATATTACAATCCCTATTGGAATAACGTTAAGTTCTAATTACTTTATCACTGTTTGTAATCAGCCAAGCAGCTTAATCGAAAATTTAATCAAGAAAAATGTCAACACAACGATGAAGAGCCGGTTCGCATTAGAGATTTTATTGGCGATTTCAACACTATATATAGAGAACTTAAAACAGCTTAACAAACAACGCCTTAAAATTGAGAAGACTTTGCGCGATTCTTTAACAAACAAGCAACTTTATGACCTTATGGAGATTGAAAAAAGTCTTGTTTATTTCCTCACTTCTTTAAAGGCTAATGGCGACGTTCTAAGAAAAATGTTTTTGACTACGTCTGTAAAATTATATGATGCAGATAAAGAGCTTTTAGAGGAAGTAAGAATTGAAAATACACAAGGAATTGAAACGACAGAATTATATACAAGAATTTTGAGCAGTATAACCGGCTCTTATTCATCGCTAATATCCAATGAATTAAATAATACAATGAAAACTCTAACGTTATTTACAGTATTTTTAACTCTTCCTACGCTTGTATTTAGCTTTTTTGGGATGAATGTCAATTTACCAATTGTTGCGGAAAATCCTTTTTCTTGGGTCATTACGTTGATAATAGCCCTGCTCTTAATTATGTGGATAGGTTTAGTACTATGGAGAAGAAGGATAGTTTAAATTTAAGTGCTTTTCTAAAAAAAATATACTGAACTGACAGTCGTTATGACATTGTAAATAGCTTCTTTATTATTTCATTCCGATTCAAGTAGGGACAGAAAACGGATTTTATTATTTGTCATAATTTCCCATTGAATTCGTATAATATTTGTGTAAAATATAAATCAATTGCATAGTTAAAGGTTTTCTAGGGTTCCGCAATTTACGATTGGTCTGGTCCGAGAGAAAACTCACAGCACCTGCTGTGTCACGGAAGGATAAAAGCCTGGGAGATAACTGTTTATCAGTTTCTCTCAGGCTTTTTTGTTTTTTGTCAATAAAATTGGAGGTGTCATGTAAATGAACACAAACTGGATGAAAGTAATTGTTGCTGCTTTTTTTGAAGTGTTTTGGGTTATTGGATTGAAACACGCTGATGACTTTTGGACTTGGGCTGGAACCGTTATATCAATCATTATCAGTTTCTATGTAATGATTATGGCGGGACGAAAGCTTCCCGTAGGGACTGTATATGCAGTTTTTGTAGGATTAGGTACAGCAGGAACCGTTATTGCTGATATCCTTATCTTTGGAGAACCATTCAAAATAAGTAAAATACTAATGATTTTACTGTTATTAGCGGGTGTAATTGGATTGAAATTAGTTACTACCGATAAAGGTAAGGAAGGGGCTGATTCTTAATGGCTTGGATTTCTTTAATTTTAGCTGGTTTATGTGAAATGTTTGGGGTTGTGATGATAAATAAACTTCATAAGGACCGTAATTGGAAATCCCTTGTTCTATTAGTTGTTGGATTTGGAGCAAGTTTCCTATTTCTTTCTTATGCTATGGAAACACTCCCTATGGGTACAGCTTATGCAATTTGGACAGGGATCGGCGCTTCTGGTGGAGCAATCCTTGGAATGCTGCTATACGGGGAATCAAAAGATTGGAAAAGGTTAGTCTTCATCTTTATGGTTTTAGGTGCAGCAATAGGGCTAAAGCTTGTTTCATAATTTAATTGAGGTTGTATAGAAGAAGCCTACTATGCTATCAATTTTAGGCTTTTTCTTCTTAAACTCCCTCAGTTTGATACGTATATCTCTCGAATGCTCACTTATTCGCAGAATTTCATAAGTTTCTAGTACTTTATATGAACAGTAAGGCTCCTTTCGTCAAGGTGTGCATCGAGTTTCTTTATTCGTTGTTTGTCTTGACTTGGATATTAAAGTTCTCCTTTAAACTTGAGATAATTTGAACTCTATATACGTATCTTCCTGAGGATCTTTATTTTTTTCATCAGTTCAGATGTTAAGTTTCAAAATAGTGCAATAAAAAATACGATTCTTCTTTATTGACGGATCACTACCCTTTATTTGAGAAAACACATATCTTTTATATAATTTTATTTAATTTATTTATTACCTTCATTAACATAAATTTGACCCCTTTTCTTTCATAGGAAAAATCATTAAACGTCCCAATTAAATAGGTATCCATCTTTGGGTGATAAAACATATAGGACCCTGTAGCACCTGCATGTCCCCAGACATTAAATATTTTCGGCATTAGAAGTGGAACTGTTTTGAACTGCATAATCCCATATCCATAATCAATTCCTACACCATATTTCGCTTTATCGTTCATCATCATCTCAAGTGTTTCCTTTTTTACCAACTGATAGGATACTAACGCTTTCATAAATTTCAACAGATCTTCTCCAGTAGATACTACTCCACCACCAGCATAGTCGAGGCCTGCATATCCTTTGTGATTAGTTAATTTGTTTTTGTTAATATAAAAGTCTGATAAATGTTGGGTATTTTTGTCTAGTGGATCGGAATAGTGTAGCATAGATGAGTTCATCATACCGAGGGGTTGATAAATAAATTGCTTCAAAGCTTCATGAAAAGGTATACCAGTTAGGTTTTCGATTATTAATCCTAATAGATGATAGTTTGTATCGGTATATTTAAAGCCATTACCTGGAGGAAAATGAGGTTTTTGATGTGTTTTTGCCCAAATGATTGCCTCTTGTGGACTTATCGTAAAGTTTGGATCATCAAGAACCTTATTTAGTAATGGACGGAAATTATCATACAAACCAGATGTTTGATTTAGAAGATGTTTAATTTTAATGTCATTTGTATAATCTTTCCCTTCATAAACATTAAGGTGTTTAACTATTTCTGGATTTAAATAGTTGGTCATCCTATCTTCGAATGATATTTTCCCATTTTCATATAACATACTAATCAATACCGACGTGAATATTTTCCCAACACTTGCCATATAAGCTGGCTGTTTTGGATTCATTGCTCCTTCTGCAATATGTAAATGGATACTATTTCTTTCTGAATGAACTAGTAAAAATGCACTCTCTAAATTTTTGTCCTTTTGTACTTGTTTGATAAATGACTTTTCTATTGAATTGATTACTTTTTCCCTTTGATTTGTTTGCACAAATATCCCCCCAATTACTTGATACCTAAGTTTCTCCCATTAATTCCACATGAATTTAATTTATCCTTCCTCCACCTAACTGACGATTTACATTAATTACAAGATTTCATAATCCTTTAATTAAGCAAAATTCAAGTATTCTAAAAAGAAGGCTCTGTCTTATTTAATTCTGTTCCATCGTTCGAGAGCTGGTGATACTAATTCTGACAAACTATGTTACACCCCCTTAGTTTCAACAGATGCTGACTGGTATAATAGCCTTTTTGATGGTAAAAAACAGAGGGTACATAATGTTATCGATAAAATCATCATCAATAAAACTCCTATTATAACAACAGTTTGAATAGAACCATTTTGAGCTATAATCCCCATAATGCTTGTTACGATAATCACTAAAATTGCTTGTATTAGACTATATACACTCCCGATCCGTCCCATCACATCAACAGAGATATTGTTCTGATAGAATGTAAGAAAGCCAGTATTCGCATAAGCGATAAAAAAGGCAAGGAGAAAGAAACCAATTGCCGCAACGAAAAACGAGCTTGAAAAGGCATAAATGAGATACCCAGCTGAGACTAGAACAGAACCTAGACCAATCAATAATGAGGTTTCAATCTTTTTCACGAGAAAGGCGTTAATAAACGCTCCAACCGCAATACCTGCTCCAGCTATCGTGACGAGAAAGCCATATTCACTGTCAGATAATAAAAGGACCTCTTTCGCAAAAGTAGCTTCGAGTGAATCAACAGCACTCGCCATAATAACCATTACGCCATTAAACAAAAAGTAAATCATCATGACATAACGATTTCGGGAACTGTATTGGGCAACAACAGACCAATCCTTTTTTATTATCTCCAATGATAATCTGTTACTCGCCGAAGGAACAAAAGCTCCCTTCTCCACATCAGGCATTCCTAACGTAATCATTCCTGATATAAATAAAGCAACTGCATTTATATAGATTGCAAATATTGGAGTACCCATTAAAAACAATAATCCTGCGACTGCTGGACCTAATAAAAATGCACCTGATGTAACTAGACTATGAAGAGAATTAAATTGCTTTCTTTGTTCTTGCGGAATTAGCTTTGTTATATAAGTCATTGATGTTGGCCCAAATATTGAACTGGCCATATTGATAATCAATACAATCATATAAATTAGCGCAATAGATGAAAAGAAAGGTAATATCGCTATAAACGTAGCTCTGAATAAATCAAGAAAAACCATTAATTTTCGTTTGTTTAAGCGGTCAATCATACTACCTGCCCAAAAGTTAGAAAATAAAGTAGCCAAAGACTTTATAATATAAAGGCCTGATACCGCAAGTGGTGAACCAGTCATATCCAAAACGATTAAATTAAGAGATAAGAAATAAATCCAATCACCGATATTTGAGATTCCAATTCCCAGCAACAAAATTGCCGGATATTTCCAGGTCACTAGTTTTTTCTTTATGTTCATCAATAAATCCCCCTAGTACAATAAAAAAACTAAAATGCTTAAATTATTTATTAGAATACGCAAAAAAATCCCGTTCCCAAGACTATATAAGCTAAAGTCTTGGGGACGAGATTTTTTAAATCGTGGTGCCACCCCAGTTTATTAATATGTCACCATATTAATCTTTTCAGGTACAATCATCCTATACCTTAGCTCTATAACGGGAGCTCCCGTCATACCATCCCCCAAAAGGTTCCGATATCATACTCAGAGGCTTGTTTCAATAAATCATCCTTACTCCTTTTCACCATACGGAGCTCTCTGGAAAGAAATGATTTTATCTACTTTTCTCTTCAACGCATTTAAATATTATTTCTATAATACTGAAGTTAACATTTTATGTAAATATAAATTTATCAATAACAATAAAGTTAGAAAATATAAGAAAACTATCTATAAGTTATACACTTCTTACAAGATTTTGATTGTGCTCTATATCCTTCGTAAAACCAGCTCTTTCGCTGTAGGATCACTATCTTTATAAACTATTTAACTAGTATTCAGCGTATGCTGAAGTAGTTTGCTCCATTAAATATATCAAAAATGTGTGAGAGTTCGAAAGATTAATACCGCAGCTAAGAATAGCAGGAATTAGCATATCTAACGGAACTACATTACAATAATTAAACCTCGATTTACATAGGTATCTAATTGTCCTTTTTCTTATCATCAAGTTTTCTTGAACAGTAGAAGCATAATAAACCGATAACGAAAGAAATAAGAAGGGAATTGCTCCAAGCACAGGCATAATAATTGCCCAATAAAGTAGATACACACTTATAGCAAAAATAAACCAACTGATTATTAGTAAAAAGCTTAATACGAACTCTTTTGATGCGTTCAAGAACATCCCTCCCAATTATTTCTGTTTTTTTCATATAAAAATATTTCTAGATGTCTTTAGACATATGTATTTCCTTTTCCACCATCCTTTGGAAAAGCCATTCTACTTGAATAATAGGATTAGGCAAAAATTCGATACAAATAAGTTTAAAGTCTACTTATTTTTGTGACATAATAAGATTCGTGGGTTTTTATAGAAATGAGGTGGAAGAATGTTCGCGGCTCTTTTAGGCATCGGAATTGGATTCAGCTTGGCTATACAAACAGCCATTAATTCTCAATTGAGGAAATTTGTTATTTCTCCTTTTTTAGCTTCAATGGTCTCATTTTTAATTGGTACAGTTTTTTTAGCTATTATTACCATAATAAGTGGATCACCATTAGGAATTCCTTTAAGTCTGATCTCAAGCCAACCAATTTGGATTTGGTTTGGAGGTTTTTGTGGTGTGATTGCACTAACGACAAATATTCTTCTCTTCCCTAAACTTGGGAGTGTGGAGACATCTGTTATGCCTATTATAGGCATGATTATGATGGGAATGTTAATTGATAATTTCGGATGGTTTAACTCAATAGAACAGTCCTTTGGGATAAGCCGAATACTCGGTGTTTTCTTACTCTTATTAGGTGTAGTTTTAGCTGTAGTTGTACCAGAAGTTAAAGCAAACCGTCATGCCTCCGAAAAAACAAAGCAAAATCAGGTAAACCGCTGGACATGGCGTATGATTGGAATCGGGGCAGGAATGTTTATGTCTATTCAGGCAGCTATCAATGGAAAGCTAGGAGTCGTTCTCGATTCTCCGTTCCATGCTGCATTTGTTTCCTTCTTTATTGGTTCCGTAACGTTAATGATTCTTGTAGGCATAAAAGAGCGGAGTTTCACTAATATCAAGGAGCCTATCAAACAATCTGCCCCTTGGTGGGTTTGGCTTGGTGGTATTATAGGTGGAATTTATGTACTAATTAACGTTTATCTTGTTGGGCAAATTGGTACGGGACAAACCGTAATTCTTGTCTTATTTGGTCAGATTACTGGTAGCCTTCTAGTCGAACAATTCGGACTATTAAAATCTGTTAAGAATCGAATAGTCCCAATTCAAATATTAGGTCTAGTTATCATGCTCAGTGGTGTATTTTTAATAAAAATGATTTAACTGCTATGCAAAATTGACCGAGTTGATAAAACTAGATATGAATCAACTGCTGACGCTGAGCAATTAGTTGGGAGCCAGTCACATCTAGCAGGGCATAATTAGCTTATTATATTTATTAAATAAGAAATTTATCGGATGATCTTCCAACCGAGGAAGATCTTTTTTTGCGAATTTTTGTACGTAAACTCCTTCTGTTTGTTAACTATGGCTTGCAACGTTTATACTCGTTTTGCAGAAGACCATACACATCAACATCCTCGTACGTATTTTGCAAACGTTTATTTTGCCTTAATGTTCCTTCCTTTTTTAAGCCTGCCTTCTCTAGTACTTTTTTCGATGCGATGTTTCTTGTTATCGCTGATGCGCAAATTTTGTTTAAGCTCAAGTTAAATCCAAATTCGATTATCTTCTTTACCGCTTCCGTCGCAAACCCTTTTCCCCAATAATCTTTCCCAATCCAATACCCGAGCTCACCTTTATTATGATGTTTATCAACCCTTAACGTAATCGTGCCGATTATTTCATTTAATTGCTTGCAAACGATTTTTAAAGGGTATTCATCCCCTTCGTTCATTTGCTTTGGTTGAATTGATATCCATTCCTTAGCATGTTTTAATTCGTAAGGATGTGGAAGACCGATGATATCCGCCAATACTTTGTCGTTTGCTAAATCTCGAATTCTAATTGCATCTTCTTCCTTAAAAGGCTGTAAAATTAAACGTTCAGTTTCTAATATCAAATCCATCCTTCATCCCCATTCTTATTAATTGTTTTATATCTTTATCCTCAGCAAGTCTTATATTTATCTATTTCTCTCATTAGTAAGAAAAGGCAACGGATTCTCCGCTGCCATTATCGTTCTTTTCTAAGAAAAACAATCTAGCTTAGCATTTTACTTTTTTGCCGAAATAATTAAAAACATAGGTCTACGAAGTTCATCTTTCATGTCAGGTATCGTGTTTAGCATTTCCACAGAAGGGATCGGTTCTTCAACAGCACTAATTGTAAAACCTGCCTTCATTACGTCATTTAAATAAGTTGAAATCGTCCGGTGATATTTTATGACGTTATTCGTTAGAAATGTTGTTTCACGAATTCCTTCTGATTGATAATGGTCAACCGCCCAATGCAATCTGTTCCCTTTGTCATCATAATACCAATCTTGCTCATCTCGTGACGTGAAAATTGGATGCTCTACTGAAAAAACAAAAGAACCTTCAGGCTTTAAACTATCATATACCTTTTTGCAGACTTCCCTAAAAGACTGAATGTAATGGAAAGCTAACGAACTGAGCACGACATCAAATTGACCATTTGAAAAATCTATTTCCTCTATCGGCATTTGAATATATGAAATCGCTGGATCATCCGTTTTCTCACGTGCCTTTTGTAGCATCTTTTCAGAAATATCAACTCCGATAACAGAGCTTGCTTGTTGCTCCCTTGCGTACCTACAATGCCAGCCGAAGCCACAGCCTAAATCAAGTACGCTTTTATTTTTCAGCTCAGGCAGCAGCGTTTTTAGAACGTGCCATTCACCAGCAGCCTCAAGTCCCTTAACTGAACGGGGCATTTTTTCATATTCTGAAAAAAACTGAATATCATCATATTTATTTTGCTTCATCTTCATCCATCTCCTATAAGTAAAATAGCCTCCTAAAAACAATCCGATATTCTATTTAGGAGGCTATCTATCTTCTTCTAACCACTACCTACACCCCAATCAAATTATTTATGCACTTTTTCCGTTCTCAACATGTCACTAGTCGTGGATTAAATAAGCTAAAATCATTTATCAGATTTTCCCGTTGGCAAATACTTTGTAAAATACGCAGCAGCAAGGATACAAATGACCGATAATGACCAAATAATGATTCCTTCCCATGGAAAATCAATAGCTAAGCCAACCGTTTGGATGACAACGCTTAGTAAAAGAAAAAGCATCGTTAATCTTTTTTTCAACGTTTTTTCTCCTTTTTTACTATATTAATTCAACGATTTTTCTGTACATTCCTGCTTTAAATGGAACATTACGGAAAGATGTAAGCAGATTATTAGCTTTTTCAATGGCTTTTGTTGATTGAAGACCGCTGCTTAGAGAAGTGTGTCAACGGGAGCCCCACAGACGTTCACGAAATCAACACCCAAATTTAATAGAGCGCTCTCAAAAAAGTATGAAAATTTCTTCAACAGCACATTGAAACGAACATATATTCGTGTATAATATTCATAAGCGAGTAAAGGAGGGAGTTCTTTGAATTCCATTGATTTAATTATTTTAAATTTTAATGAAGTTAGAAGAAGAAGCATAAAGGTTTGGACATCTATCCATGAGGATAAGCTCCATTGGAAGCCTGATGCTGAAGCCATGAGCTGTATTGAAATGATTCGACATGTACTTGAAAGTGAACATTATTACCATCTTGCCCTTTTAAATAGAGGAAGTTTATCTGCCTTCAATTCCCCTTTTGAAAACAGACCATTTACTACAGTTCATGCTGAATTGGAGTTTGCAGAGCCTTATCGAGCTAAGTTCATCGACACAGTTCAGTCATACTCTGAAGAAGATTTACAAACGATAAAAATTGACCGCTCTGACTCAGGATACATAAGAGATTTAGGTGACATGCTCCTACGTATTGCCTATCATGAATCAGTCCATACAGGTCAGTTACTCGATTACTTAAGAACAGCAGGAGTTCCAAGAATTCGCATCTGGGACTAATTCTATTTATAGGTACTTTCACAATGGTATACACCTTTTTCTAATCGAATGCCAAGGTTATAAGTCAAGCAATCGTAAAAGGGTGAAGTTATTTATCTTCACCCCTCAATTAAATATTATCTAATTGTTTATTTCAACAAATTGTTGAAGGTTATTTGCAATATACTTATTTATATTGCAAATAGTCATCGGGGCAATTTTTATGAACTCGTCATATAACGAATTGATTGATTCCTGGAGCTCTTTATTAAAATTCAGATGCTCACGGGTAATCGCAAAGTCTTCTAATGTAGCTGGGTGATCATGTCGTTTTAGTACTAATTCAATTTTATCAAGCAATGAAACGAACGAATCATCATCAAAATACTTTATACTAGTATTAAGTGCTGACCAACTTTTCGGCTGAGCCATAAAATATGCGCTCCACCAATAAAACTCAGGAATTGATTTACTGACATGATGATAATACACATAAAACATAAATAATGCTTGCTGCCCTTCGGTTAGTTGCTTGTAAAACTGTTCTTTCATTTCGGAAATAGGAATACTGGTTTCCTCTTTCATTCTAGCTTTATACACATTAATAAGAGGTTCAAAGCATCCTTTGCTAAGGTCAATACGTGTTAATAATTCATAATCTTGACGATTCATCTTTACTAGCATATAATCACTCCCTATGCGAATTATACAGCATTTGGAAATGAACGTATATTTTATTACGACAAAGTATGATTAAACTTCTTTCCACTTTTTCATCTTGCTCTTATTTTATTAAGGAAATTTCCCACCATGATAACAATAGTAGGTATCTGCTTTAAGATTTTTAATTTTATCCAAAGACTTTTCTGCAGTCTCAATATCTAAACAAAAATGTGGGTTAGCAATGATTAATTTTTGATTTTCATTCACAGCGGCATCACCTGTTATAACACTATGTAAGCTTGGGAAATATAATGAAATATGCCCAGATGTATGCCCTGGGGTAGCGATTACTTTACATTTGTTATCTAAAATCATATCACCGTCACGTACTTTTACATCGATCGGAACATGCTTCAAGTTTTTTAACTGTTGGATAAAAAACTTGCCGAACTCGATTTCTTCATCAGGCATTTTTTCAAGCATTTCTTCAGCTTGAACGAGTCTCTCTGACTTTATTTCTCCACTAATGTATTTGGCTTCCACCTCACTAGCTATAATGGTTATCCAAGGATATTTCTCTTTAAAATCATACAAAGAACCTATATGATCATCATCATAGTGTGTAATAATGATATTTTTTAAATCCTTCATTTCATAACGATTTTTTCTGATTTCATTTTCTATTAGCGATAGAAAATTTGAATATCCTGTATCTACAAGGGTTAATTCATTTTTGTCGATAATTAGACTAGGATAAAGATAATTTTTTTGGCTATTAAACTCAAATTTAATAGGTAGCTCTATTATTTTCATTTCCCTCGCTCCTCACTCACGAGATTTGTTTAATCTCCCTACTTAACCTCTATAACAAATGCATACACAGCACTTCCATTTGATACGTTTTCCTGCTTTTCATCCATCCACCAAGTCCCATATGAATAATAATATATACCTTTTTCCATAGGTGCAGAAAAACGGTTATTTTCAACCGGAACCTCAGATTCTTTATTATTGTATATTTCGGAAACATGGATTTCATTTGGCTTTGGCTCATAATCCATTTCAAACGTGATCTGTTCCCCTGCTTTTACTTCAATCGGCTTTTTCCCTTCTAATAATTCGACTGGTCCAGCTGTATCGGCACATATTCCTTCCCCTTTTGAATGCCAACAATAGGATCCAAGTGTTGTAGGATAGCTTTTATTCGCAATTTGTATCGTTGCTTTCGGCGGTTTCTCCCCTGATAAGCCATTATTTGAACATCCCATTATCAACGTTCCAAGCAAAACGAAGATACTTAATAAATTCCATTTCATCCATATTCCTCCTTTTCAATATAGACGAATTACTTTCACTTGCGTTACCTATTTTTCTCATTTTTTTTGCTTCATCATATTGAAGTAGTGAACCGCTATTTTTCACATAAAAAAACGTACCCGCTTTACATTGAGATACGTTTAAATGAAGTTCCATTAGACTAGCTCCTTTAATCGTTTCATTGCAGAGTGAACGGTCAGTCTATGAAAGGAAATTAACTTATTCTTGTAAATAACTCCGTAAACACCATATGGAGTAGGGGAAAGGTGCAGTAATTCTTCTCTCGTTTTAAAATCAATGATTTCTAAAAATATTCCTAAATGATTTGCTGCTTTCACAATATTGTCTGTGGAAATATCGATAAATGGGCATTGCGGTGTACGCACGATTGTTAAATCGTTAAATGATTCAAGTCGCTCATCCCAATTATTCGGGAAATATGGCGAAACTGCATGTTTTAGCTTATAAACTAGTAATTCAAATCCATATGGTGCCTCATCAACCTTAATAAAGTTATTTTTCATAAAAATTTCCTTACTAGGTGTCCACGAGGTGTCAGGATTCGTAACGACGATTACACCAGCTTTATTTTGTTCCTTTGCCTCTTGTATACTTTGTTCAATCAGCTTTGTAGCATAGCCTTTTCCCGTAATATTTACCCATAAGCAGTGAATAACGAGATAATTTTCCCCATAGACTGCACGTGAACAATTTTCAATTGGCGCATATTCAATAAACCCTGCTGGCTTGTTATTCTCCATGATTTTTACATACTTTAAGCCTTCGTTAAATCGCTCAACAAGCCATTTGTTCTTATTTATGTAACCTGTTGAATTTGGCTTACTCCGCAGACAATAGCATCCTGACTCAGCCATATTCTCTTCAACAATTTGGACCATTTCAATTGTTCTCACTTTTTTCTCTCCTCCATCTATTCAGGAACCTAATGAACGATCGTCAAGCTTAAAAAATTTCGGAATAAAAAACAATGGATAGATTAGCAAATAAAGATTTGGTATCCACCATGAAGGATCAAAATCACTTCTTATTGCCCAAAACGATATCGCCTGTAACCCGGAGCAGGAAGTCAGAATCAAGGAAATCAGTGCCATCTTACTCCAATTTGGATTTCCTTTTTTATAGAAATAGAGACTAGTAAGTCCAGTTATTGAAATGAGGATATCTAATGGCAGGAATGACCAATTCCAAGCACTTAATATCGGATTGTTATAATCTTTGAATAGATAGGAGTCAGGAATAATATGTAATAAAGTAATGAACCAATATAGGATAAAACCTACATCTGTTATCCAGAAAAATACCTTTAATGTTTTCAAAAAATCCACCTCTTCTAAATAAATGTCATTACTAGATTACGTTAATAAAAGGAAAAAGTTTCAAATTAATAGATTTAGAGGAGCTGACATTTGAAAAAAATTACTATACCTGTATTTACCTGTTACTATAATCTAGCAACACTTCTTTGTTTCGTTCGATAATTTCATCTATTGTTAAACCAAACATGATTCAATCTAAATATTTTCCTTTAATATATACTTAAGCCTCCCATATCCTCTCAACATGAACTGAATGCCCTAAAACTGTTAATTTATATACATCGGGATTTGTCAGCTGACGCCACTCATTAAATCCAAATCGTTGATCAAAGGAGTGTAAGATTAACGACATTAAATTGCCATGAGTAACAATCGCTATATGTTCTGCATCCTTTTGTAAATACTCCTTAATAACATGACTACCTCGATTCATCGCATCCTTACTTGATTCTCCACCTTCATACGTAAGCTCCAAATCCGCAAATGTTGCCTTTAGCATTTCCAACCAGTTTTCATTTGGTGCCTTACATAGAATCCTTTCAGATAGCCGGTCGTCTACTTGAATCGTACGTCCTAGCTGTTCTGCTAATGGTTTTATCGAGTTTAATGCTCTTGTATATGGACTTGATATGATACAATTGATCGGTTTATCTAAGAAAAATTGTGCAAGCTCCTTCGCTTGCATTAAACCATTATTTGTTAAAGCCGCATCAGGCTCTTGCCCCTTAGCCTCACAATGACGGATCAAATATATGACTTTTTCTTGTCTATTCATTTTTCCACTCCAATACGCAATAATTATTTGTTCTCGTTATCCTATCTATCAACATAGCTACCCAAGAAAATTTACAAAAAAAGCAACTCTATTTTTGCTAGATTTAATCGAAAGAAAAGCTATATACAAAAAAGGGACTAATCAAAGCGATTAGTCCTCATCTTGATGCTTTATAGGCGTCATATTTTTCCCGAAAAAAATGACTAACTGAAAGTGCCAATGTCGATAAGAAGTCACTTATAACAGATAAAACACCGACAATAAGTTCCATAATTACCAGCTCCTTCAAGTTGATTATCTCATTTTCAACTTGAATATTCCATACATTTCTATTTCAAACATATCACTTTTACTCCAAATTGCTTTTCCCTAAAGAAAAACCATCAAATAACCGTCCGCCATAGGGCTGTAAAATATGATCTACTAATTGAATTACTGCCGTTTTGCTGCCAGTTCGGTAAAAACGATCAAAGGCCTCGATCAATTGTTTTGTGAATTCTTCATCATATTTTCTTAATGAGCGAACCGTCCATTTCGATGCACCCATCCATTTACGATTTGTTCTAAGCACGAATTCACTTGCTAGCTCTGCAAGTGTATTGGCAATAAATATTTCCTCTCCACGATTAGAACAACCGATAAAATCTTCAAGTGCATCAGTTATAAAATATCGCTTTGTATTGATCGTTTCAAGAGACCATTCTTCTGGACCTTTGACTAAAAGCTTTTTCGCTTCCTTTTTAATGCATTCAACTACACCATCATCCTTTAGAATTATTCCTTCTGATACCATAGTTGGTAAGGATGATCTTCGAAAAATTGTTGGTATGAGGTAAGATTATGCACAAAGACTTCAATAGCCCAGCCGAAATCTAGTAACGACTCTCGATAAGATGAACGAACGCTTTGATCGAAAATAACAAGGTCAAGATCAGATGTTTCTGTTCCTTCACCACGAATAACACTCCCGGCTAATAAAGCTCCTTGACATTTTGGAAAATACTTATCGATAAATTGATGTGCTGCTTCAAGAGGACTTATTTTATGTAACTCCCCAATTCATTCACCTCTATCTCCTAATGATTGTAACCAAATAAAAATGCTTTTTTTCTATCATAACGAACATTTTTCAACAGTTCAGCTAAAATCTTCAATCAATAAGAGCTTCCCATCATGAAAACGAAAGATTGATGTTCCTTTTAATTGTAGCTTATCACCACGGTTTAATCCGTTTGGCAAATCCATTGCAAGGGTTGCCTCATACTCAATTTGTATCTTTACTCTGTCATCGATTTCCTGATAATCGCTCATTGTCTGATGCCGATTAGAAAAAACCTTCGCAGCCTTTTCAGCTAACGTTCTAAATTCATCTATACCTTTTGTTTCTGCAGTCAATTCACCATTGGAATAATTTCTAAATACAATCTCTTTATCTAGAAGCTTTATCATTTGCTCGATATGAAACGAATTGTAAGACTCAAGATACTTTTCAATGATTTTTTTACGCTGTTCACTATCCATAAAATCATCACCCCAAAATAGATTATGAAATATATATTCCACAGAACAGATAAATCCCCTTTATATGTAAGAACTGATAATACGATCAAATAATTTAAGAACAATACCCCAGTAAAAAAATAAGACTGTTATATTAAACGTATTTCCTCCAACTATGCAACTAGGTAATTTAAACTATTTATGACCAATCGAAAAACACCATTATTTTCCACTCAGGCGTTCTAGCTTTTTCTATGCTATAATAGAATAGAATGTTGTAAGAAAAACACCACATTTTAAAGATCTTCTCTATTTTATAGGATGAAAGTAATAAGGCTCTTCATTTCCACATCTTCATGAATAATCCCCATAGTATTTAGAAAAACCGAATGAAAGCAACTAATTTCATTCGATTAAATAGGAAAAGGAAAGGGTGTTAAGGATGAATTTAGATGCTGATACGATTTACTGTTTGGAAAACCCTGAAGCAGGGATAAAAAGAATCGCTACTGGTAAAGAGTTAAAATATGAGGATGTCGTTAAAGAGGTTTTTGGTGTTGCGGATATTAATGATCTTATGATGATGATTGAATATAACAAACAGTTTCAATTAAGTGTTTGTAATGCACGCGGTATTCAAGAGGACGAAATTAAATTAGAAATGATTTTCCGCGTTGCTACTGCGCAGGATAAGAAACAAGCAATTGCCATGAATACTGAAGGTAATGTATCATCTTAATCGCTTTAATGAAAGAGGTTTCGAAATGCTTCCCTTTACAGAACGCGTAGTACGAATTATCAAACATATTCCTCCTGGAACAGTCATGACGTACGGACAAATTGCAAGGCTAGCAGGAAGTCCTAGAGGCGCCCGACAGGTTGTAAGAATCCTTCATTCAATGAGTGAAAAACACCAATTGCCTTGGCATAGAGTTGTGAATTCAAAGGGGGAAATTGCGCTGAAGGATCCTGAGGCGTTCCATGCCCAATATACCTTTCTGACCGATGAAGGAATTATTATTGGTTTAAATAACCGAATTGATTTGAAATTATACCAATTTATTCCTGACGAATTCTAATTAAGAAAAAGCCCTCTTTGGAGCTTACCCCTAAAAGTTAGAGTTTTTATTATGCAGCTGATTGGCTGGATTGAATTCGGTATTCAACCGGACTTAGTCCAGTCAATTTTTCTTTTGATCGTATATTGTTATACCAGT